>JAXHTS010000024.1 GCA_034190085.1 Spirochaetota bacterium | reverse complement strand
GCGAGCTTTGCCCCAAGTAGGGCGAGCTTTGCCCCAAGTAGGGCGAGCTTTGCCCCAAGTAGGGCGAGCTTTGCCCCAAGTAGGGCGAGCTTTGCCCCAAGTAGGGCGAGCTTTGCCCCAAGTAGGGCGAGCTTTGCCCCAAATTGAAGACATATTCTTTTCATTATAAAAAGAATACATTTTTCTTGAAAAAATGCTTTATTTATATATAATAGGAATTGTAGATACTATTATCTTAACAGGAAATAGAGATCTCAGCAGGGCAATCAGGTTTTACATCAATATCAACAATCCATAAACAGCTTCATAAATCCAATAAATAATAGAACAGGATGAAAATCATATGAGTCTTAGGATGAATAATATTTCACACTTCCTCAAAATTATTATTCTCATTTTTATTATTTCTTTTATATGCTCATGCGGCAGCATCTATAGACATATGAAGAAAAAGATCAATAACAACTATCAGGAAGGGATTGCTCTACTCAAAGAGGGTGAGCATCATAAAGCCCTTGATAGATTTAAAACTGTGGTCTCAATCGATCCGGAACATAAAGAGGCCAAAAGGCATATTTTCATCATAAAAGAGATAATAGAAAAATGCGCTGCGGAACATTACCAGAGGGGTGTATATTATAGGCAGAAACAGAGATATGAGGATGCCCTTGATCAATTTCTATTAGTGCAACGGGAGTCCCCCACATATAAAGATACAAAATATAAGATTGAAAATATCAGGAATTCAAAACCCATCAAAAAGAAATTCATCGCTGCCCTCGATGATGCCAACAGGCTCTATAATAAAAAGAGATACAAAAAGGCCTATGAGAAATGTCTGCTTGCCAAAAAGTACAATCCTGAAAGCATTGAATTCTTTACAATAAACCTGAAGGTTGAATCTGCTCTTAATAATCTATCCGATCCTCATCTAGAAAAGGCAAAGGATCTCTTTTGTAAAAAGGATTACAGGTCAGCGAGAATACATCTAAAAAAATCTATTAAGGCAAATCCATGGGAGAAAAATGCCAAAAGGATTCTTAGAGAGTGCAATGAAAAAATCGCATTGAGAAAACTATACAAAAGGGCGGAGAGGGGCTTCTATAATAAGGATTATTTTATCTCCTTTGACCTCTTCCAGGAGATCGAAGAGAAGGAGTCAGGATATTTAGATGCCGAAATCTATTTAAACAGAATAAAGAAGAAACTAAGCAAAAATCTCAAAGAGTACTATAATAATGGAATATCCTACTACGATAGAGAGATGTATCAAAAGGCAATTTCAGAATGGGATAAGGTATTGAAGATAAAACCAAGCGATAAGATGGCTGGCGAATACAAGGAAAGGGCTCTGGCAAAGCTTGAGATGAAGAAAATTCTTGATAAGGACTAAACTAAAAGCCTGCTCTTCCCCTGCATCAGCAGGGATACCCCGTCAATGAGTCCATCCAATGTAAGCTGATACATAGGAAATATATCCTTGATGAGCCAGAGGCTTCTGATGTATTCCCATGACCTCTTGGATATTGGATTGAGCCAAATGGCATCCTTAAACTTCTCCCTTAAACGGCTCAGCCAGATTATGCCAGGTGTGTCGTTATGATACCAATAATCAATCGCTCCATTTGCATGAGTAAGTTCAGAGGGGGCCATCTCAGCATCCCCAACAATAATGAGCTTATAATTGGGATCCTCGCTCTTCAGGAAGTCAGAAGTGGATATGGATTCATTCCTCTCAATATCGGTCCATAGATCCTGATAGATGCAATTGTGAAAATAGAAATGTTTAAAAGAGCTGATCTGAGATGATGCGGCTGAGAATAGTCTCTCCACCATAGTAGAATATGGAGTCATTGAACCCCCAACATCCATCATAAGGATCACCTTTGCTGATCTTTTCTCATGCCTTTCCCATACAAACTCCAACTCCCCTGCATTCTTCGAGGTGGCATCAATGGTTTCATCGAGGTTAAGCCTCTCTTCAGGCCCAATCGGAAGAAGCGATCGCAGATGAGAGAGGGCCACCCTCATCTGTCTCACATCAAGGGTGATATTACTGGAATAATTTCTAAAAGTCCTCTTCTCTGCTATCTGTATCGCCCTCTTGTGCCTTGATACGCCCTGCCCGATCCGAATCCCGGCAGGATTATATCCCCAGGCGCCCTGGGTCGATCTTCCGCCGGTTCCAATGGCCTTGTCCCCGCCAACATGATCCTTATAGTGTCCCTGCTTTAGCTGCTCCTCAAAATTCTTCAGAACCTGTTCCAGATCCAGTTCCTCAATCTGTCTCTTCTCCTCTTCCGAGAGATGCAACTCCTTAACCTTACGCAATCCATCAATAATCTTTTCAAGCATCTCATCGGTTGTCTCTATACCACCAAAGGTATCGAGAAAGGCAAGATCATATTTATCATAATATATCTCATTCTTGACAAGTATGGATCTCGCAATGTAATAAAATTTGGTGAGATTACAATTGTTGAGATTCTCAGAAAGGGCATGATGAAGGGTTATCCACTCATGAATTGAGATGGGGATACCATATGCCTTTAGCGAAAAAAAGAAATTAATAAACATTTCTCGTCCTAATGCTTGTATTATATGCATAGTGAGAGGATTCTCCAACCCTTGAGATTATTTCAATATCCTCCTGTTTCTTTAAAAGGGTTCCAAGAAATGGCAGATCCTTTTCAATCCTGGTTGTTGAGATTCCTCCGATTATCAAAGCCTGAATCCAGTCAATCAACTCGCTCGTTGATGGTTTTTTCCTTAACATATCGAACTGTCTAACCCAGTAAAATCTCTTTAAACACTCCTTTAAGAGTTTCTTCTGAATATCAGGGAAATGCACCCTTACAATCTCTTCCATAAGATCCTCTTTCGGAAATTCGATATAATGGAATACACATCTCCTGAGGAATGGGTCTGGTAGTTCCTTCTCACTATTTGATGTAATGAGCACTATTGGCCTGGTCATAGCGGTGATGGTTTCCTGAGTCTCGGGGATATAGAAGCTCATCTCATCTAGCTCGTTTAGGAGGTCATTGGGAAATTCAATTTCAGCCTTGTCGATCTCATCTATAAGCAGCACCACCTGCTCCTCAGTGGCAAAGGCCTCTCCCAATTTCCCCAAACTGATGTATTGTTTAATATCCGATATATCCTTATCCCTAAACCTAGAGTCATTCAGTCTCTGAACAGTATCATAGACATATAGCCCCTCTTTGGCCTTAGTAGTTGATTTCACATTCCATACAACCAGTCTCTTGCTGAGCCCCTTTGCTATTGAATGAGAGAGCAGGGTTTTGCCGGTTCCTGGCTCTCCCTTAACAAGAAGCGGCCGCCCAAGGGATATGGCAACATTTACGCTATCCTGGAGTTCAGGAGAAATAACATAGTCATCCGTGCCTTGAAAATTATTCATTAATTTACCCCCAATAAAGGTTAACATTTTCACTTATTCTAAAAGCGTCACAAATGGGATAACGCCCTAATTTGTTACAAATTATAACACATGTTATTAATATCAATTCTTTTTTTGATCCCGAAGATAGGCATAAATAAATCTATCGATCTCTCCATCCAATACAGACTCCACATTGCCGGTCTCTTCACTCGTCCTATGGTCTTTTACAAGGGTATAGGGTTGAAAAATGTAGGATCTTATCTGATTCCCCCAGGATATATCCTTTTTCTCCCCTATCCTCTCCATTCTCTCTTCATCGAGTCTCTTCTTTTTGAGTTCATAGATCTTGGATTTCAAAATTTTCATTGCAAAGGCCCTGTTTTTATGCTGGGATCTCTCATTCTGACATTGAACAACTATTCCGGTAGGCAAATGGGTAATTCTTACAGCCGAATCTGTTGTGTTGACATGTTGCCCCCCTGCCCCGGATGCCCTATAGGTATCTATTCGAAGCTCTGATTCATCAATCTCTATGTCCACATCATCAAATACCTCTGGAATCACCTCTACAGAGGCAAAGGATGTATGCCGCCTCCTATTTGCATCAAATGGAGAGATTCTTACTAACCTATGTATACCTCTCTCGCTCTTCAGCATCCCATAGGCATAGTCGCCAATAATTCGAATAGTAGCTTCCTTTATCCCAGCATCCTCACCCGGTGTATAATCAATAATATCAATGTTATGATTCCGGTTCTCAGCCCATCGTAAATACATTCTATAGAGCATAATAGCCCAATCCTGAGATTCAGTGCCTCCAGCGCCTGGATGAATAGTGAGAAATACATTCTTCTGATCATCTTCCCCTGAAAAAAGCTCTAATGTTTCCAGTTCATCAAATCTATTTTTAAAGATGCCTATCTTATCGCATATTTCGCTTAGGATCTCCTCATCGGATTCAGCCAAGGCCATCTCCATCAAATCCCTTTCCTCGGTTATATCCTTAATGAGCCTATCCCAATAATCGACCCTCTTCTCAATTCTGCTAATCTGCAAATTAACCTCTGTAAACCTCTCCCTATCCTTCCAGAAATCATCCTTCAATGTCTTTTTTCTGAGTTCCTCCAACTCCCCCTTCAACCCATCCAGGTTTATTGACTCAGCGAAATCCCTGGTTTTATTATAGATCGATTCTAACTCCCTTTGAGTCTCAATGTAATCTTTTTTATGCAAAACTTCTCCCTTATTCATTAGTAGAAACCTTATATTAACATGCCAAAAACGTATAAAATGTAGGGAAGCGCATCAAAGGTCTGGAGGAAAAACATGTTCCCTATTATTGAATAACCTCAAAACATTCATTTTAATGATATTTATTTAATGCTATATTGGTCAACCTTTTTATTATGTTAATGCGCTTGGCATATTTGAGGTTGCAGGATTACAGGATAAACCTGATATAGAATCCAGTAATCCAGTCTAATTCTGTTCATTTGGGTTCTGGCTTTGTAAGGTTAGGGATAGATATGCTGACTTGTCAGAGGGTGACAAAGAGTATATTTCGTATTTCAATTGATAATTATTATTAGTATTTTAAGACAATAATATTGAATTAACCTGTCCGGTATCTATCGCAAATTTTGGTTGCTTATGTTTTTTTCTAATATTTCAATAATACTATAGAATTCTTCTATACCAAAATTCTCAACCATTAAGTTTCCCAGCAGCCATTATAAGAGGTTAAATTCATTTGATCTTAATGTTACAGAGCAAACAAATTCAGCATCAGGACATCCATTAACTATATTTGACAAACCTTTAATATGATTATCACACCAAAGAGCTGCTATAGTTATCTTTACTGTATTTGATAAATAAAAACTAGTTTTCTGAAGATAGTATATTGCGATTGTTTTTTTGATGAAGGTTCAATAGAAATACTAATACATCCCTCAATTTTATCCATCCTGTAAGTTTATTGAATTTTTATATCATTTATTTCGGGCTTGCTAAAATAATGTTTCACAATGAGAAATTGGTGTAAATTTATTAAAAAAGAATGTAACTGATTACTATCTCTCAACCTTAATGGTTAATAATATATGCCCACTTGCCTGAATGTATAATTCAGCAATCTAAAAGCGCTAATTACCAAATCCCGAATAAATTCACTACATATCTAAATTATAGTTGAAACACTATAGCTTCCTCAGATGAATAAATGTGGATTAGCTGCACAGGAGGAGCTAAAAAGATCCTTCTCAAACTAATCAAACTAATCAACCTTCGCTATGCGTAAACCTCTAATGGACCTCATAGAGTGCGGAGAAGCAAAGTGACCATCCCCACGTTCTGAAACGCGTAGATAATATTCATCACAATTCCAATTCCCGCCACGTATCACACGGTAATCGCCGTGTACTGGTCCTGTTGGGTTTATCTTCGAACTACTAGTATAGTTCATATACCAATCATTACACCACTCCAATACATTCCCACTCATGTCATAAAGGCCCAGATGATTCTCTGCCGCTGTGCCAACCTCATGTGTTCCTCGACTATTATATACATCACTATGCGGCGTTGTCCCTGAATTATCCCAATACCACGCATAATCTCCAAATACCGTTGATTCATTTCCATCAATCGGAGTACAATAACCTGATTCATCACCGCTTGCATGATTACCTGGAAGCCAGCTAATACCATCAATATACCTGGCCGTATACTCCCACTCCGCCTCTGTAGGAAGCCTGTAGCCATTATTGCTGAAATTACAGCTCCAATCACTCAAATCATAGCAGGGCGTTAAACCCTCCATCTCGCTCAAATAGTTGCAGAAAGCTGCAGCCCCATACCAGCTTATAAATATACAAGGATAGTTCGACAGATCAACACTGCCCCCATATCCGTCATCGCCCCGGCCAGTCTCAACAGAAAATGTCCCGCCAATGTATTCTATATTACAATGCACATCATCCAAATCAAGAAGTTCATGACTGTCTCCAGTATTCGTTACAGTAATATCACTAACACTGGCAAACTTACCATTCGCATTCGCCCAATTAAACACATTAACCACCTGAGCATTTGTTACCTCATATTTACCCATGTAAAAACTGCTTAATGTAACCTGATGCTCTGGTGTTGAAAAGTTGTCACCAAATAGATCATCACACCCCATCTGGAATGTGCCCCCTGGCACATACACCATATCTATTAAAATTTCATCAACATCAGGCCCAGAATATGTCCCGCTGACTGCTGGCAGTCTTACTACCACCTCGCCATCGCTGAAGAGAAAATAATAACTGTGATTGCCTTCGCTTAGCTGTGTTGTATATGAATAATCGCCATCTGAACTATTCCCGCTGGATAAGCTCATCGTGTAATTTATTCCGTCAATATTAACATAACGGGTAGGAGGTGAATCTCCATCCTCATCATAGTAATGCACAGTAAAAGTAAAGTTTGTTGTAGTGTCCCCGGAAGGGGGAGAAACCATTATATTTGAAAGTACTGGTTCATTATTTGGTTTTGATGATTGTGCGATTAACTTCCTATAATCTATTAAGGGTTGGGGATGCTCATAATCGAAAAACTCATTTCCAAATATTTCACCTCTAATGCCTAAACTACACTCAAGTCCGCCATATAGCTCCCACCAGAGATAATCTGAATAACCAGCATCAAATTCTAAATAACCTTCAATATTACCATAAGGGCCAGCTATCTTGTTGATTAAAAGATTTAATTGCGGGCCGGCATACCCTTTAAAATGGCATTCTGCGTTGAGTTCTGGTGGAATGTATTCAAAATCAAAGCTATAATTAGCAATAGGAGCCCAATAACCATATTCATATATCAAACCTGATGTAATATTGGTACACTCTGTTAATCCTGTTTCAATACCTGCAGATGCTATGCCATCAAAACCTACATTTATAGTAATAATAGGAGTTATAACAACACCAGGCACAGTTGTAGGTATTGGAGCTAAAGTTAATCTGGCTATTTCAACTTTTTTGTGAATATCATAAGTAGAGATATTTGTTGATAGTGTAAGCTCTGATGTTATATCAGTTGTATTTACAAATGAAATCTTGTTTATCGCCCAAAATCCAATGTCTACCTCGAAATCGATCTCTGAGTTGAATGCTATATATCCATTTATATATATTTGATCATATATTTCTACATTGCTTATATTATAGACAAAACTAGCTTCTCCTTCAAATCCACCTGTGTGTTTATCCAATGGGTGTGTAACAAGAATTACGCCATCTTTGTGTTTAGATTCTATTATATCATCAGTGGACAGGGATTTCTGAGCCTTAATAGTCCCCTCCTCAATTGCATCAGTAAGTGTTGCCTGGGTTGTCTCTACAATGGCCTGAGACCCATCACTCGTTACAGTTTCAACCTTACGAAGTAATCCATAAGGCGTAAGGTCTGTCACTCCAAACATTAGTATCTTGTTCGAAGATATTGAATCAAGTGCTGTTTGAGATCCCTCAAAAACTAATATTGAATCATCTTCTGATATTGAGGTTAAAGTGAGTGTTGGGTCTTTCTCGGGTCTTACTACATAACCGCTAACAGTTGCGTCATTGTCATCTCCACATGAACAGAAAGAAGCAGATATCGTTACTATTACCAATAATTTTAATAAACGTTTCATTCTATTCCCCCCTTTGGTTTATAAAGATCATAGAGTATTTCTACTCAATATGTGTGAGAAAAATATTCGACTTGGAATCATTTCTCATATTTATGATGACCTTTTTCACATATATTGATTTTTTATCTTTCAATATACATATCAAATATATCCTTTTTATGTCAAATTGTAGTGGTTGTTACACAAATGATAGTTTGTGTAATTTTATATTGTTTGTCAACATAATATTTGTATTACCAGGAATTGATGGCATAATAACTCCCGAATTCAATATCGAAGTGCACGGTATATTCAAATCCATAATCACAATTAATCGTTTATAATTTGTGATCGTTGTAAACATCTGTCTATTTTCAATCTATTTATTGACTTGTTACTTTATCTTTATCCTTGTGAATGCTCAAATAAATTTATAGTAAAAACGGTTTCTACAATGTCATCCTTGCGAATGCATGAGTAATTAATAAATAGAATTAAATAAATATTTACATTTTCCCTCTCTCTTAATGAAGAGTAACCGGATTTTTGGTATAATTTTTAATTATTTTCTCGACAACAGAATAGTAATCTCTTATTTATGCCCTCATCTTTGCCTTTAAGCGGAGGGCGCTCACTGCATTCATTCTGATACTGGAAGAATTAAGGTATATCCATGTACAAGGTTCTTGTAATAGACATCTCATCATATAAGGAAATGATTACAAAGACATTTACCAATGAGGGCTATCATGTCGAATTATCTGAGTCCGCTTATGACGCTATGGTTAAGCTCAAATCCCAAGATTTCGATCTTATAGTCTCAGAGGTGGAACTTCCGGGAGATAATGCCTTTGATCTTTACAACTATATCAACAAATACTATCCATATATTCCCACAATTATGACCACAGAGAAGGATATAGACACATTTTTTGGCCGAATATTCCAGGAGGGGATAGGGAATGTATTATGCAAACCCTTTAAAAGAGATGAATTCGTGAATTTAGCTGAAAAGCTGATTACAAAAAAGAATATATTCGGTCTTCAACACTATATGAAGAATATCATAGATACAAAGAAGATAAGAATTACCTCATCAACCCAAATCAATCAGGCAGTGAACATTATAACAAAGCAGATAAAGGAATGGGGATTCACAATTATTAATTTTATGATGCTTAACCTTTTGCTCAATGAGATGATCATCAATGCCGTCTACCACTCACATGGATATACTCAGGAAAAGCTGATGAGCCTCCCTATCAAATTAAAAGATGAAGAATATGTTGATATCTTTTTTGCAAATAATGGAGAGAGCTATGGTATTTCTATCAACGATTATCAGGGAAAACTTTCTAAGGTAAGGATACTTGAGAGTATACACAGTGTAATAGAGCAGAATCAACTGATAATGAACTCGAATAATGACTCCCAAGAAATCTCACAGGAGATATCTGAAACCGGAAGAGGTCTGGATTTAGTTAGGAAACTGGCTAATGAATATTATTTCATTATTAAAAAGGACATCCGCACAGAGATTATCTTCCTTTATGATAATCTCTCATACCTAGACTCACAATACCATACCTCATTAAAAATAATTGAGGATATACATTAATAATGTATAAACGGTATAAGCCAGGCAGAGTATTGCAGAATGTATAACCTGTCATCAAGAGCTTTATCAGCTATCGGGTGAGAAGGATACTCTCTTGTCCAAAATTGATCAATAATTGATTCAATAAGGACTATTTCCTAAGGCGAAGCACTTCAAATGTTAACAGCTATAAAAAGACCAGAGCTGTCTGAAATTGCCATGATCTTACAGTCTTTTTAGACTGTATTTAAAAAAGGAAATTGTATCCGATACACAAACTGTATGGGATTTAATAGATTCAGCGGAAATAACTGCAAACTCTGGGCCCTTTCAGCTATCAGGGTATTTTGATCTTACTGATGTCATTGTACATCCTTATGAGATAAGGGTTGTAATAAGTCAACAAACTGGAACAAATAGCTATATTACCAGAGTAACCAGCAATACACTCTACTATCAATAGTCAACTAATAATGGTCTAATCACTCCCATCCTTACACCTGCATTGCAGTTAATGCAAAATTACATCATCTGTCAAAGTTATACCCCCTGGGTGTGATCATGTATCCATCTTTGACATAGGTTTCGCTATTTCCTATTATTATTGTTGTGAACATATCAATACTATCTGATTTTAGCATATCTTTAAGAGTGACTATCTCTACAACCTCGCTCTCTCTATAGGCATTCCTTACTATGCCCACTGGTGTATGCGGAGATTTATATTGCATTAAGATATCCCATGCCTTAGTGAGCGGCTTTATCCTTTTGCTGCTCTTTGGAT
>JAXHTS010000023.1 GCA_034190085.1 Spirochaetota bacterium | reverse complement strand
CACTAAGAATCGACAGATTGTTAGTGCCTCCATTATGAATGCCTTGACCAAGGCTTCTGTTGCTTATCAATTGGTTTACATTTATAGTATCAGTGCCGCCAGCATGATTGATTGTAAACTGGACATTATTAAACCTGTTTGAAGCCTCAAACCACCATCCATAAACATAGTATGTACCTATTGGCGCTGCATAGGAAACAGTTGCTTCTGGCAGCACCTCATAATATGTAAAATCCAGGGCAGGCGTCTTATTGGTTGTGCCAGGATCGCTAATAAGCTCTCCGCTCTTTATCATAGCGCTGTTTTTTGCACCATGAACATTGTGGCAGGTAATACAGGTTATTGCAGAGTCTAATATACCATCATAATCAGAGTCGCTTGAGCTTGTTGATCCCCTTGCATAATGGTAATAATGGAGATTTCTATGAGAGCCGTCAAGATCCAGAAAGTTGGAATGACTCAGATCACTAGACGAGGTGCCTAACACCTCATATGGATTGTGACATTCAAAACATAGTCCAGCTTCGGTCCAACGGTTGATGCCTACTGACCCTGCAGGTAGTGGCACCTTCATATATCCGCCAAGCCTGTATCCATCTATATAATTTTTAAGCGCTGCCTTATAAGTCCTGTGCTCATGATCTATATGTTTCTTGCTAATATCATGGCAGCGTGTGCACTCAATTTTGTGACCAGTTGAGTAAAATCCATAATCCTTATTATACTCACTGTCGTGACCACCAATAACATTTGGAGCTGAGGAACCCGGATCTCCGCTCATAAATTTTACAGCATCCGCAATTATATATTGACCAGCTTCATCGCTGTCATTGGTTAATACCACAGAGCCTGATGAGCCAGAGACAAAGCTGTAAGTGCCCAGATAGTTCCACTCTCCGCCATTCTGCTCCTGGTTTACCTCAACTGTGGTTGAACCTGTTTCATGATTTATAGTATATTTAGCATTTGTAACCCGATTGCTGTGTGATGTCCACCAGGCATACACAGAATATTCGCCAGAGTCAGGCAGATCGGGAGTCCATGTAACAGTGCGTGTTCCTCCATCCTGTGCCTCTGTATACAGAAAGCCATTTCCGTATTCCTGATAAAAGCCCCACCAATAAGTCCATTGGATTGCTGGATTCCCTTCTGGTGGATCGAATGTTGGCACTCCTTGAGGGTAGCCTTCAGGCGGAGCTAAGTATGGATCAAAATCAGCATCAGGATCGTCAAGTATTATCTCATATAGCGACTGCTGGCTGAATGCAGGAGCATCATCATGACATCCAGCGCACCATTTTCCTTTGCCAGCTTTCAGTTCATTTCCATCATAGACCCCATCTACCCAATTTAATTTTGCGCCGATTGATGCATCATTTACACCATCAAAGGCGCCATCCGGGCTGTGACATGGATCACAGACATGTGTCCCGTCTAAATCCCCGCTATCAACAAATTCAGGATAATAAGCAGCATTATGGCATGTCTCACATTCAAGACCAGGACTTGGACCCCTGCTGCTTGAGATATGGGTCGCATGGGTTCCTGATTTGCCATGGCAGATACCGCAATCGCTCCTCCCTCCATCCGCATGGCATACAAGGCATGTATCGCTATTATCCCTAAATTGTGATATATGCCCAGAAGCTTCCAGGGGGGGCGCCCAGCTATGATGACAGTCTATACAGGATTTATCCACCAGTCCCCCCTTGTGATCAACTCCGTGACAGGAATCGCATATCCCCCTTACTTTCACATACTCAATCCCATGTTGAGGATTTGATGGTGTTCCCCAATTATGATGACAAGATACACAGGAAGCTCCTGTGTTGGCTCCATTAAGGTCTTCCCCATGGCATAATTTACAGTTTTCCGGCCTTGAAATGAATTGAGCGCCGTGAGATTCATCCCATACATTGTGATGGCAGGATTTGCATGTTAAATTCACTAATCCGTCATCCTCATCATCCCCATGACAGGCCTTGCAAGTATTCGGATTATCTGAATATTCATCGCCATGCTCCGATATATCGCTCCATCCGCCATTATGATGACAAGATAGGCATGATCTATCAGCCAGACCGCCATCCAAATCCTGACCATGACATCCTCTGCATGCCTTAGGATTACCAGCAAAGCTTGAGCCATGCTCTGATTCATTACTCCATCCGCCATTATGATGACATGATAGGCATGATCTATCAGCCAGACCCCCATCCAAATCCTGACCGTGACATCCCTTGCAAACCTTGGATTTGTTGGCAAAGGCTGTGCCATGCCCTGATTCATCGTTCCATTCACGATCGTGATGGCATACAAGACAGGAAATCCCCGACTGCCCGCCGTTAAGGTCTTGTCCATGACATGCCTTGCAGTTATCGGAATTAACAGAGAACATCTCGTCATGTTGTGGATTCATGCCTGACCATTCTGGTGAAGAATGGTATTGGTTATCCAACAGTCCATTAGGAAGTGAATTTTTACATCCATATATGAAAATCATGCAGGATATTACAATTATGCATGTTTTTAGCATTTGTAATTGTGAATTGTTTATACCTATTTTTTTCATATTTAATGAAAAAAATCCCATCATCGTCTCCTTCTCTTAATAAATAATAAGTCGTAAATCAGCGAAATCATAAAACGAAAATTTTAATTCCATTTAAATATAATGGAAATATTGGAGGGGATCAAATGAAAGTGAGGATTATCATAAGCATTGTCAAAATCGAAAAAGAGTATATGGTCAAAATAATCCTTAGATTTTGTGATAATAATGATTAGAAAATCTTGACACAAGGATGTATATATTTATTCTTATCCGCAAGATTGTTTTCTTAAAGAAATATTTGAATCTAATATTTAAGGAGGGTTATTGTAAATGTCAATTACCAAGGGTCCATTAAGCGGTATTAGAGTCCTTGATCTTACCCATGCACATGCTGGTCCCTATGGCACTATGCTGTTGGGCTATCTGGGAGCAGAAGTAATAAAGTTAGAACCCCCAACTGGGGAGATGATGAGAATGGGGGAAACTGAGGTATCTTTAAAAAGCAGTTATTATATAATAGCCCTCAATCCCAATAAAAATGGTTTAGTATTAGACTTAAAGGGGAGGTTAGGCAAACAGGCATTCTATGATCTTGTAAAAAAATCTGATGTAGTTTATTCAAACACTCGCGCTGAGGTTCCTAAGAGGCAGGGAACTGATTATGAGACTCTATCGAGAATTAATCGCAGGATTATTCGATGTAACATTTCGGGTTATGGCGAGACCGGTCCTTATATATCCTACCCATCCTATGATATTATAGCAAGTGGACATAGTGGAATCTTGAGTATTTGTGGTGAAGAGGGAAGAAATCCTGTAATTCCAGGCGGTATTGCCTTGGCTGACATGATGGGAGGCATCTTTGCATCAATGTCAATAATAGCTGCTCTTGTCAAGAGGAATAGGGATGGAATGGGCATGAAGATAGAGACCAATCTATTGGATTCATTATTAGTTATGCAGCAGGTGAAGTTTCAAAATTATTTTCTCACAGGGAAGGAGCCTGGCATGCAGGGGAGAAGGCATGCAAGGGACGCTGGATATGGGATTTATGAGACTAAGGATGGTTTTATAACGCTAGCGTCCTCAACTAATCAAGAAAAATTGATGGAATTAATTGGTCTTAATGAATTGATAAATGATCCTCGATATAAGACTTCTGAAGAAAGAAATAAGCATAAAAAAGAATTAGATAACTCCTATGAGGAAGCCTTACGAAAAAAGACTACAGAAGAGTGGATAAAGCTTCTGCGTGATGAAAATGATATTCCCTGTGGCCCTGTGGTCAATTATGATGAGATTATGAAGGACCCACAGGTTAAGCAAAATAGGATGTTTATTGAAATGGAATTAAAGGGAGAGAAATACAATTCCATGAACTCGATATTCAAGTTATGCAATAAATCAAATCAAAGTGTAATTGAAGGAAATCCTGAACCCCCACCTGATGTGGGTGAGCATACAGGGGAGTTACTTAAGAGTATATTGGGTTATTCTGATGAATTGATAAAGGAGATCAAAGCGGAAAATGAAGCGTCTATACCAAGACTAAAGAAACGATTGAAGAGTGTTGAGATTGATGAGGAAGTAAAATGATAATTTGATATTAAGGAAAAAGGATAGGAGGATTATATATAGATGGCGATAACAAGAGGTCCATTAACTGGTATTAGAGTTTTAGATTTAACTGAGAATCATTCAGGTCCATTCGGATCTATGCTTTTGGGAGATCTTGGGGCTGAGATAATAAAAATTGAATCACCCTTAGGTGATTGTTCTAGGCAGGGTGAACCAAGTGTTAGTCTGGATAATCATTTTTTTTTAGCGCTGAATCGTAATAAGGGGAGTATTATCCTAGATATTGAGAGTAAACTAGGGAAAAGGACTTTTCACGATTTAGTTGAGGTGTCTGATGTAATCATTTCAAATTCAGAACCCGCCTTAAACAGGAATAGGGGTTTGGATTTTGATACCCTTGAAAGAATTAATCCCAAAATAATTACCTGTAATATTTCAGGTTATGGGGAGTCTGGCCCCTATGCTGAATATCCACCCTTTGATATTATTGCATGCGGACATAGCGGATTGTTGAGCCTCTCTGGGGAACCAGGCAGGGCGCCCTTGATTCCAGGTGGTATTTCTCTTGGTGAAATGATGGGAGGCATCTTTGCAGTTATGCATATATTATCTGCGCTAATGAATAGAGATAAGGATGGGATGGGTCTAAAGGCAGAGGTAAATCTTTTTGATTCGCTCTTGTTTATGCAGAAGGCAATATTTCAACACTATTTCTCCTCTGGCATGGCTCCCACATTACAGGGGGGGAGGCATATGATGCTGGCAACTTATGGTGTGTTTGAGACAAAGGATGGATATTTAACATTGGGACCCAGTGATGAGAGCAAAATAATTGAGGTTGCTGGACTCGGTTGGATGTTTGAAGATCCTAAACTCGATAGCATGTTTAATAGGGTAATAAATCGCGAAGAATTCAATAAGCATTTTGAAGAAGCCCTGCGGAGTAAGACCACAGAAGAATGGGTAAGGATACTTCGTGATGAAAATGATCTCGCCTCTGGCCCTGTGCTGAATTATGGACAGGTCATTAATGATCCTCAAGTTCAGCATAATAATATGATATGGGATATGCAACTTGAAAGCGGAGAAAAATACAAAACCATAGGTTCAATATTTAAAATGCCCAATGAGATTGAGGGTAGACCCACTCCGCCCTCTGATCTTGGAAGGTATACAGAAGAGGTATTGAGAGATAAATTAGGTTATTCTGATGAACAGATTAGTGAGATAAGGCAGGAAAACGAGGCAGCAAGAAAAAGATTAGTGAATCAATGATAACCTTCTTATCCAGGGGTTACAATCCAAATAAATATTCAAACTCATTTTGATTATATTTGAGATATATAATCTAACAATATTTTTACACATAACTGAAATAGTGTTAGATTTTGATAATAATTATAACTTAGATTGAGTATTAACCATTATTAAAGGGAACCTCTATTAATTAAATTTCTGACAATACCCTTATTCACAAACCCTGTGGAATCAGGTGTTTGCACAGGCTGGCAACAAAATATTTTTAATTAATAGAGGTTCCCTAAATTCAATTCATGTATACTATTTCAGAAAAGGAGTACAATAAATGTCAATTACACAGGGTCCCTTAAAGGGAATTAGGGTTATAGACATGACACATGCACATGCAGGTCCCTTTGGCACTATGCTTTTGGGTGATCTGGGGGCTGAGATAATTAAGCTTGAGCCGCCACCTGGGGAGATGATGAGAATGGGGGAAAAAAAGGTTTCACTTACAAGCTATTATTTTACAGGTCTAAACCGTAATAAAAAGGGCTTGGTATTAGATTTAAAGGGGGAATTGGGCAGAAAGGCCTTTCATGAGCTTGTGAAGAAATCCGACATAGTATATTCAAACCTAAGGGCTGGTGTTCCAACAAGACAGGGTACAGATTTTGAGACTCTGTCAAAGATAAATCCAAGGATTATACGCTGTAATATCTCAGGGTATGGAGAGACAGGGCCTTGTAGAAGTTATCCTTCCTTTGATATTATTGCTTGTGGGCATAGCGGTATTTTAAGCGTATCTGGTGATCCTAAAACGAATACCCCTGTGATACCCGGTGGTATTGCCCTTGCGGATATGATGGGGGGTATATTCGGCACAATGTCAGTATTGGCAGCTCTTTTTAAGCGGAATCGGGATGATAAGGGGGTAAAAATCGAGTTTAATCTCCTTAATGGATTAATGGTGATGCAGCAGGTTCTCTTTCAAAACTATTTTCTCACAGGGAACAATCCACCCCTACAGGGACAGAGGCACAGCACTACAGCTGCCTACGGTATATTTGATACAAAGGATGGTCATATCACTTTAGCCCCAGTAAAGCAGACGGATAAGGAGACCTTGCTCAAACTCATTGGATTGGAAAAACTATTAAATGATCCAAAATTTAAAACGCGCGAAGATATGATAATGAACAGGATCGAGCTCAATGAGCATATAGAGAAGGCCCTACTCAAAAGGAATACGGATGAATGGGTCAAGTTATTCCGTGATGAAAATGATATCCCCTGTGGGCCAGTGCTCAATTATGATCAGATTATTACTGATCCACAGGTGCTGCACAATAAGATGTTTATTGAGATGGAACTACGTGGCGAAAGGTACAAAACCATAGGCACCATATTCAAATTGTCGAATGAATCAGAATTAATCCAAGGAACGCCAGACCCTCCGCCTGATCTTGATGAACATACAGATGAGATATTGCAGAGTCTCTTGGGATATTCTGATGAGACCATAAAGGCGATAAGAGCGGAGAGTGAAGCGGCGATTCCAATATGGAAGGCACGGTCATCCAGGACTGATATGTCTGAACATATTGATGAGCTTAAGCAAAAAATTAAGGAATCTCAAGAATGAGGAAGGAGTATATTCGCTAAAGGTTATAGGCATTGAGTGACATCGATTATTGTAAGTGTATTTTTAGCTATGCTTATGAAAATGTCTATTTAGGATGATAAATTAGGAGGATTTTATAATATGGCAATTACAAAAGGCCCTTTAAGTGGAGTTAGGATTATTGATATGACACAGGCTCATGCAGGTCCCTTTGGCACTATGCTCTTAAGCGATCTTGGGGCTGAGATTATCAAACTGGAATCCCCTACAGGAGATTTAATTAGGTTCGGAGATCCGAAGGTAAATATTTTTAATTACTATGTGCTTTCCCTTAATCGTAATAAGAGGAGTATATCATTAGATCTACAGGGAAAACTTGGCAAACAGGCCTTTTATGATTTAGTTAAAATATCTGATGTTGTTATATCCAACTTTAGGGCAGATGTGCCTAGGAGACAGGGTTCAGACTTTGTCACACTGAAAAAAATAAATCCCCAAATAATTCGTTGTAATATTACGGGATATGGAGAGACTGGACCATACACAAATTATCCAGCATTTGACATCATTGCATGTGGCCACAGTGGAATTTTGAGTATCTCGGGTGATCCAAAGACCAATACCCCGGTTATTCCTGGTGGAATAGCCTTGGCTGATATGATGGGCGGAATTTATGCTGCTATGTCAATAATTGCCAGCCTAATAAACAGGGATAGGGATGGAAAAGGCGTTAAGGCAGATGTTAATCTACTAGATTCGCTTATATTCATGCAGAAGGTTCTTTTCCAAAATTATTTTTTAGGTGGTAACGCTCCAACCCTTCAGGGGGGTAGGCATATTATGCTGCCAACCTATGGTATTTTTGAGACAAAGGATGGATTTATTACCCTTTCTCCCCCAACTGGCAATTTTGAGATGCTTGAGCTTGTTGGTCTGGGTTGGATGAAAGATGATCCGAAGTATAATAATGTTATCAATATATTTATTAATAACAAGGAGTTTACTATACTCTTAGAAGAGGCTCTGCGCAAGAAAACAACTGACGAGTGGCTTAAAATACTGCGAGATGAAAACGATATCCCCTCTGGTCCTGTTCTATATTACTCACAGGTTGTTAATGATCCTCAGGTTATACACAATGATGTAATCAAGGAGATGGAGATCAAGGGTGAAAAATATAAGACAATCGGATCAATATTCAATATTCATGATTCGATTGAGGGAGAGCCGGAAACCGCCCCTGACTTGGGAGAACATACAGAAGATATATTGAAGAACCTCTTGAGTTATTCAGATGATCTAATTAAGGAGATAATGGCAGAGACAGAGGCCGCGATCCCAAGAATGGCAGCTCGAGTTTTATAGAAGTCTAAACTATGATTCCAATCCTTTTATAAATTCACCGATTGCCTGATTTACCTCTTCCGGCTTTTCGAGAGATACAATATGCCCGGCATCCATAATGTGAGTTCGTTGAGCGCCATTAATTCGTTCCTCTAAAAACTTGCCATATTTGGGTGTGGTTAGATTATCATTTTCAGCAGTTATGATTAGGGTAGGCATATTGATCTCGCTCAGCCTCTCCATAACATTAAAGGAATCGCAGGCTCTGAAATCCTTTAATGTAACTCGAGGGTCCTGTTTTGCCATCTCATCCATCATTTGATGAAGTATCTTAGGATCGGCAATATTTGATATTGAGAATTTTCCCATCATTTTTATGAATTCATCAAAATTGTTTTCTATTGTCTCAAAGATTACGGGAAGAACGCGAAGTTTTGCTCCAGTGCTGATGAGAACTGCGGCAGCTATCCTTTCTGAAAAATCTAGGATAGTCTGCAGGGTGATAGCCCCCCCCATGGACAAACCGATAAGGATGGGTTTTGGGACTTTTATTAGATCAATGAATTCAACCACTGATTTAGCATAATCAGTTATCTTACATCTGCCTTGTCCACTGCTTCTCCCATGCCCAGGAAGATCAATAGCTATTGTGTTGGCATTGACCATTAGCGCATCAACCTGGTTAAGCCACATTGTGCTCGATCCGCCAGCACCATGAATAAATATAAGGGTCTGTTTATTCGGGTCAAGCGGCCACTCACTGCTTACAAATGCAAAGTCAGATACCTTTCTTTCCTCCATGCATACACCTTTTCCTTAGTTATATTTTAATAGATGTTATCACTATTATATCTTTATTTTCATTTAAATCGTCAAGTGAAAAAATCATCAAAAGATTAAAGCCTTACTGAATTCAGTACCTTAGGATTTGTAAATAGTACTAAATTCTTGACAAAAACTATAATATATACTTAACTGTTACTTAAATTTTTACATCAAATTAGTATAATTTATGGGAGGTGAAATGAAAAAAACGATTCTATTGGTTGTATTATTAATCATTTTTATTATTGTTATATCCATTTATTATCAAAATTATGTTGGCAGGGATATTATTGAGAACGCTGAATCAACCCTTATTGTTAAAAGTTCTGCTTTCAATAATGGTGGAATGATCCCAAGCAGGTATACATGCGAATCTGAGAATATATCACCTGAAATAAGCTGGGAAAATGCTCCGGAAGGTACTAAGAGTTTTGTTGTTATTGTAACTGATTATGATGCCCCATCGGAAAAATTTCCAATCATAACTTTTGTACATTGGGTTGTATACAATATTCCAGCTAATGTTTTATCATTACCTGAAGGGGTGCCTGTTGAGACAAATCTTGATAACGGATCAATGCAGGGGAATAGATCATTCGGCGGTGTTGGGTACACTGGGCCATGCCCTCCTATGGGCACACATGAATACTCCTTCAAGGTATATGCCTTGGATACTACTCTTAATTTGCTTCCGGAAGATGCCACCAAGAAAAGAGTTCTTGAATTTGCAAAGGGTCATGTTTTAGGTATTGGGGAGTTGATAGGGATATATAAAAAGCAGTAGAATATAGAAGAGTTGAGTTTTTTCACTCTTTTAAATTGATGATTCGATTTGTAAAATAAACTATCACTGAAATATTGTTAAGGTAGTGTTATATATAGTTTTATATTATGGAAGCCTTTAGGTTTGTGAAGGGATAAACATGAGATGTTAGTTCTTGGATTGCAGGGAAGTCCTCGAAAAAGGGGAAATACGAGTCTTCTCTTATCCACATTTATGGATGAGGCCCGAAGGATTGGAGCTCAGACATTGACTATTGATGTGGACAAAAAGAATATTCAACCCTGTAAGGAGTTTCAAATATGTGAAAAAGATGGGTACTGTCCAATTGATGATGATATGGCCAGTGAAATATATTTCTTATTACGTCAGGCTGATCTTATTCTGTTGGCCAGCCCAATATTTTTTTATAGCGTAACTGCTCAAATCAAGGCTTTGATTGACCGGTCGCAGACCTTTTGGGCCAGGAAGTATAGGTTGGGTATTGATGATCCGGGCCGAAAGTGGAGGCGTGGTTTCATGTTTGCATTAGGCGCTACAAAGGGAGAGAACCTTTTTCAGGGTGTTAATCTTACAGCAAAATATTTTTTTGACGCTGTTGGGGCTGATTATCTTGGAAGTCTAACCTACAGGCAGATTGAGAAGAAGGGCGACATTACAAAACATTCATCAGCTCTAAGTGAAGCAAAATCGAAGGCAAATGAATTGGTGATGCCATTAGTTAATAGGAAAAAAGTGATTTTTATATGTAGAGAGAATGCTTGCCGTAGTCAGATGGCTAGTGCCTTTGCACAGCATTATGCTGGTGACAGAATTGATGTGATGAGCGGTGGAAGTGAGCCAGCTGATAGGATAAATGGGGTAATGGAAGAGGTAATGAGAGAAAAAAAGATCGATATGGCCTTCCGAAAGCCAAAGACAATAGAAGAGGCAGTGGGAGATTCCAACCCAGATCTGGCTTTCACCATGGGTTGTGAAGATGCATGTTCGGTTTTTCCTGGAACTAAAATTGAGGACTGGGACTTGCCTGAACCTTCAGGTGAATCCATAGATTTTATGCGAAAAATTAGGGATGATGTTGAAGGGAGGATTTTGAAGTTAATAGAAAAATTATAATGTATGAATACTGCTGGATATCTTCATCCAGTTGATGTTTGAAATTATGTAATTAATCAACAAATAGGATAATGTTCATTCAACAAATGAGCATTGTCTTTTCATTGGATTCTCAGGGACTGAGCTTCGCCGATATTGCAGTTAAGAATTTCAGCAACGAATTGACATTTTACCTTCAAGAAAAAATATAGAGGTGTCTCAACCCTTTTATAGAATCCCAGCGGTTTGTCAAACACTGTTTCAAAGTTGCCCTGACCCTTAAGTATAATCGTATCTGCGCTTTTAAACTCCTTTAAAAACTCTTCTGATGATCTGCTGAGGTCAATCCCAGGCGTATTATCTCCTGTATCAATAACTTGAACCAGCCTATCGAGTCCAATGTATTTTGCATCCTCCATGGTTGAGTCATTTATTATAGGTCGCCCCCTTGTTGCAAAGACAATTTTTTCCTGCGGCAATTGCTCAATAAAAAGCATGTCAAAAACAATCTCTCCAGCGTTATCACCAATAAAAAGAATCTTTTGTGATATTTCAATATCCTTCTTGAATTTTGTCAATAGGTTGTGACTAATCTCTGTGTTCATATTCATTTCTATACCATGTATAATTTCATCTTCATTTATCGACTTCACAGCTCCATAGTCTATTTGATTTCCATTGATAGAGAACTGTATTGCTCTTTTAATTGGATCGAGGCTATTTAGGATATTTTCCCTTGCCGTTGGTATAATGCTTAGGGCCAGGTCATTACTCTTCCTTTTAATAGCACAGTAGGGATCAGCGTTGCGCGTTATCTCTCCTATTCTAGAGTAGATCATTCTTCCAACAATAGGAGGAGGCTGAGTTAGATCAATACGTGAAATGTATTGAAACATCTCCTGTGCATATAAGATTCTTTCCTTTTCCGTAATATCAATTATTTTTAAGACATCAACAACCTGTCTTACCAGGCAATTAATACAATCAAGATTAACGTTCATTAGTTAATTATAGTGCTGAAGAATGGTTTGTTTCAATATTTTTTGGATAGAAGAACAATATCTTCAACCCCATCAGTCTCTCTTAGAACAACTTTTATGTTATCTTTAACCTCTGTATCAATTTTGAATCCGCAATAATCTGGTTGTATTGGTAGTTCCCTATTCCCCCTGTCTATTAATTCGAATAGTTTGATTGCTTTGGGTCGTCCAAAACTTGTTAGTGTCTCTAAGGCTGCCTTTATGGTTCTTCCTGTAAAGATAACATCATCAACCAGAAGGATAGTAAGCTTTGAAATGTTAAATTCAATTTTCGTTTCCTTTATAATTGGCAAGACTCCTCTTGTCGCTAGATCATCGCGATAAAAGGTGATATCCAAAACCCCACTTTTGATAGATTTTTTGGTAAGTTTTTCGATATTACCCTTGATTCTATTTGCTAAATCAACTCCTCTAGTTTGAATGCCTATAATAGCAAATTGGTCAATATCAATGACCTCCTCCATTATCCTTTCAGAATTCTCTCGCATTATTTTTTCTATGTCCATTGCCTCTAATATTACTCTATCTTCCATGATTTATACCACCTCCGCATGATATTCCTGTATCGGTTTTATAGATATTTTTGTTTTGTTCTTTACCTCAAGCAGTCCTTGAATAGCCGCCTTCGCAGCAGCTATGGTTGTAATAATTGGTATATGATATCTTAAGGCTGTCTGCCTAATCGAATAGGCGTCAAACCTGGGTATCTTTCCGGATGGCGTGTTGATGATAAGATCAATCTCTCCACTCCTTACAAGGTCAATAATATTTGGTCTTCCTTCACTGATCTTATACACCCTTTCGCATGGAATTCCGTGTTTTGTTATGAAGGATGCGGTGCCCTCCGTTGCCACGAGTTTAAAGTCGTTTTCATATAGGAGCTTCATCTCTTCCAAAAGGTCCTCCTTCGACTTGCGATTTATACTTAAGAATATTGTTCCTTTAAGGGGTAGGGGACCGCCTGCTGCCATTTCAGCCTTATAATAGGTCTCACCAAAATGTTTTGCTATACCCATCACCTCGCCAGTGGATTTCATCTCTGGCGAAAGTATGGTATCAACTCCCGGAAATTTATTGAAGGGTAGCACCGCCTCTTTGATGCTAATATAAGGAATCCTCTTCGTCTCAGCTAAACCAAAATCTCGTAGCTTGCTTCCGAGCATCACCTTTACTGCAATTTTTGCCAAAGGGATTCCGATAGACTTTGAAACAAAGGGGACTGTTCTCGATGCCCTAGGATTTACTTCTATAATATAGAGATCGTCATTCTTAATTGCGAACTGTATATTCATTAGGCCAATAACATCTAATTCCTTTGCTAAATCCCTTGTAGATTTTTCAATCCTTACAATCATTTCATCAGAAATAGATAGTGGCGGAATGATACATGCAGAGTCACCGGAGTGGATTCCTGCATGCTCAATATGTTCCATTACGGCGCCAATAAAGATATCTTCGCCATCGCATATTGCATCAACATCTATTTCAACAGCTTCTTCAATAAATTTATCCACAAGGATGGGACTTCCCGGTGAAAGTTGAACTGCTGAATCGATATACTCCAACAGGCTCTTCTCATCGTATATTATTGACATAGACCTTCCGCCGAGAACATAGGATGGTCTCACTAATACAGGATAATCGATTACTCCAGCTATCTTAACCGCGTCTTCCTGCGTAAATGCTATTCCATTCTCCGGTTGTAAGAGATTAAGTTTGTTCACAACCTTTGCGAATCTCTCGCGATCCTCTGCTCTATCAATTGAGTCAGGGGTGGTGCCGATAATTTTGACATTATTATCAGTTAACATTTTCGCAAGGCGAAGCGGGGTTTGACCCCCAAATTGCACAATGACTCCATCAGGTTTCTCCTTCTTATAAATGTGCAGAATATCCTCAAGGGTTAGGGGTTCGAAGTACAATCTATCGGATGTGTCATAATCTGTAGATACGGTTTCGGGATTGGAATTCACCATAATGGAATCGATACCCTCTTCTGCCAAGGCAAAAGATGCATGACAACAGCAGTAATCGAACTCAATTCCCTGACCAATCCTATTTGGTCCCCCTCCAATTATCATTATCTTTTTTCTATATGATTCTCTTGACTCATCTTCTTGATCATAAGAAGAATAATAATATGGGGTATAGGCCTCAAACTCACCGCCGCATGTATCCACAAGTTTGTAAACTGGAATTATGTTATTCTTTAATCTAAATTCTCTTATCTCCTCTTCCATAGATTTCAGGGTGTGAAAATATTCCTTATGAAATAATATTCCCTTTTCATATATATTATTTATCATATCCGAGTGAGCCAGATATCCAATCTGTCTGTCGGAATATCCCAACCTCTTCATATTGTGAACTGCCTCAATGGTTAATCCATGGAGGTGGTTGATTTTAACAAATTCCCCCTCCGCCTTCACAAGCTCAAGTATCTGCTCAATAAACCAGGGATCGATGTAAGTAAGTTCACTAATCCTGTCAACACTCACGTTCATCTTCAAGGCCTGTTTAATATAGAATATCTTGTCCTCTTTAGGAGTAATTATCCCCTTTTCCAAAAAGTCTATTTGATATTTTTTCGGCAATCCCTTCAGTGATGCTTCTATTGCCATATTCCCGTCTGAACCGAGTCCATATCTGTCTATTTCAAGGGATCGAAGCGCTTTTTGCAACGCCTCCTTGAATGTTCTACCAATGGCCATAGCCTCGCCAACGGATTTCATCTGCGTACCCAGGGTTGTGTCCGTACCCTGAAATTTTTCAAAGGCCCATCTGGGTACCTTTACAACAACATAATCGATAGTAGGCTCAAAAGAGGCCGGCGTCTCCCTTGTAATATCATTGGATATCTCATCCAGGGTGAGTCCAATGGCCAGCTTGGCAGCTATTTTGGCTATAGGAAATCCGGTTGCCTTTGAAGCAAGGGCAGAAGACCTTGAGACACGCGGATTCATCTCTATTACCATTGCTCTTCCATCAACCGGGTTTACCGCAAACTGGATATTTGATCCCCCAGTATCTACGCCAATTTCCCTTATTATCTTAAGAGACATATCTCGAAGATTTTGATACTCTCTATCCGTAAGGGTCTGTTGAGGCGCAACGGTTATTGAATCTCCTGTATGAATCCCCATGGGATCAAGGTTTTCTATTGAACATATTATAACAACATTGTCCTTCTTGTCCCGCATAACCTCAAGTTCATACTCTTTCCAACCGATAACCGATTCCTCTAGTAACACCTGGTTTATGGGCGATTCATCCAACCCCTTTCTCACAAGCTCAACAAATTCTTCTTTATTATAAACAATATTGCCGCCTGTGCCGCCCAATGTAAAGGCCGGTCTAATAATAATTGGCAGCTTTATCCTCTCCATAACCTTCTCAGCATCCTCAACTGAGGAGGCTAAACCGGAATCAGGCACCTCTATACCAATTTTCTTCATTGAGTTTTTAAAGAGTTCTCGGTTTTCAGCCTTTTCAATTGACTCAATACTCGCTCCAATCAACTCCAGATTATATCTTTTAAAAATGCCCATATTGTGTAGATGCAGGGCAATATTCAGAGCCGTTTGCCCGCCGACTGTTGGCAGAATTGCGTCGGGCTCCTCCTCTTTAATAATCATTTCGACAATCTCAGGTGTAATAGGTTCAATGTATGTCCTATCAGCCAACTCCGGATCGGTCATTATCGTAGCTGGATTGGAGTTAATTAGAACGACCTTATACCCCTCCTCCTTTAATGCTTTGCATGCCTGTGATCCTGAATAATCGAACTCGCATGCCTGTCCTATAATTATTGGTCCGGAGCCAATTATAAGTATCTTCTCTAGGTCATCTCTTCTAGGCATCTATTTATCCATATAATTAAAATGCTGTTAAAGCAGCTCTAATGAAGCTTGTAATCGGAGCCTGCTCTCTCAGGTCTTCTATTGATTCTCGTATCTCGCTAATAAGCCCATCTGTGTTTTCATGAACCTGATTTTCATTAACAAGCTTTCCAAGTGTTCCTTTTCCAGTGTTTATCTTTCTTGTAATCTCCTCTAAATTTTTAACAGTTTTTGAAATATTTGCCCTATTTTCAGTAATAAAATTAGTAACAATACCAAAAATATCTCCAACTGACTCCCCCTGAAGATTTTCCATGCTCTCAACTATTGCATATCTCTTGCCATTATCATATTCAATACCAGGGTAGATGCCCACATACTTTCCTACAAGAGCTGTCTCATTCTTAATCTTAATATTATAGTTCTCATAGAGTTTAAAACTATTAAACATCTTGAGCAATACCCATACACCCCCTTCCCTCAGTTGTATCGCCTCCACTGATCCGGACAATACACCATTTACCTTTACCTTATCACTTTTCCCTAATCCCTCTACATCTGTAAATATTACGCTCATGTTGTAGTATTCATGAGATCGAAATATCCCACCGTTCATAATAATTGTGTAATAACCGAGTATCGCCAATGCTATGAAGAAGAACAATCCTACAGCTATCTCATTCTTTTTCATAATATTCCCTCCTTAATATTCTAACACTTATCCTTATAGAAATAATAAGGGAATCCCAAGCTGTGACATGGGATATCCCAAAGATATCTTTTCATTTCAAAAAAATTATTCCTGTTATCTTGAAATATCTATAGGCCCTTCTAACTTTCCGTCAATGAACTGTCTTACAATAGGATTGGTGCTGTTTTTTATTCCTTCAGGTGTATCACATTGTACTATCTCACCCTTGTAGAGCATAGCTATCCTATCAGCAATATAATAGGCGCTATTCATATCATGAGTTACAACGAGCGATGTGACAGCATAGTCTCTCTGCATCTGCTTAATCAATTCATTGATAAGGCTTGACATAACTGGATCAAGCCCTGATGTGGGTTCATCATAGAGAATAATGTCGGGATTTTTTACTAAAACCCTGGCTAGCGAGGCCCTTTTCCTCATGCCGCCGCTTATGTCAGCGGGCATCTTATCCCTGGCATCATCAAGCTGAAGTATTTTCAATTTTTCATCCACAATCCTATCAATCTCATCCATTGGAAAAGCTCTATGCTCTATTAAAGGCAGGCACACATTATCCCATACTGTCATCCAATTGATTAAGGCTCCGGATTGAAAGACAATCCCCATCCTCTCCCTTAAATTATTTCTGGTTTTTTTGGAGGCACTATTCATTCGGATGTTATCTATCAGCACCTCGCCTGAATCCGGCTCAGTAAGCCCGGAGATATGTCTAAGGGTCACAGTTTTCCCCTCTCCTGATTGACCAATTATTGCGAAGGTCTCTCCATTTTCAATTCGAATGTTTATACCATTAAGCACTTTTTTGTTATTAAAGGATTTATGAACATTCTTGAGTTCAATCATATAATATAACCATAAAATATTGATGTAATAAAATAGCCGATTATTAAGACCATGAGGAATGACACAACCACTGAGGATCTGGTGGCCTTCCCAACTCCAATTGCTCCATTAACAGCCCTCAAGCCTTGGGAGCAGCTTATTCCGGATATAATAATCCCAAACATGAAGGCCTTAAAAAGCCCAACATAAGCGTCCTTAAACTTGAGGGAATCCAGAACATGCGTGTAGTAGATATCAAAGGAAACATGGAGTTGAAATTTGGCGACGACTGCTCCACCCAGAGTCCCAAGCACATTCGTATAAATAGTGGCGAGAGGCAACATGATGGAGAGGGCAACCACCCTGGGCATTATTAAGAACTTAACTGGGCTTATTGTCATCATCTCTAAAGCGTCTATCTCTTCACTAACCTTCATAGTCGCTATCTCTGCAGCCATTGCTGATCCTACTGAGGAGGTAAGAATTATTGCTGTCATAAAGGGGCCCATCTCTCTAGTCATGGATGTGATGATCAGGTCCCCCACAAAGGCCTGCTGCTGGAATCTCATCAACTCTATGCCAGCCTGGAGCGCGAGAATCATTCCAGTGAAAACGGCGACAATAGAGCAGACGAATAGGGTTTTCACTCCAGCGATATACATCTGCTTGAGAATATCCTCCCTCTTGCTTATGATATTTTTTAAATAATAGAGGGTTTCGAATAGAATAAGTATTGTAAATCCAGTAAGATCAAATATCTCTATGATCCTTCTGCCAAGCTTGGAAAAAATGATTATTATTCGATCCAATACACACCTCTAGAGGTAGTCAGAATACTCTCTTGGAATACAAAAGAAAATCCCTTCTCACTTCAAAATCAAGAGCTTTTCTATGAAAAATCTCGATTGTTTTTAATTTATTGAGTAGATCATCCTCCTTTTGGATAATATTTCCTTTCTGATTGCTTCTGTTATGGGATTTATCTAGGGTAGCAGTAGCCTTTAACTCTATCGGTATCCAGAATATTCTAATTGATCTCTTATCAGTCTCATTATAATAACCGAACATTGAAAATAGAAAGGATAATTTTGTCAGCCTTCCATGAGATGTGGCATAGGAGAAGAGAAGGGGTATCTTAATATATAATAAATCCCTGCTCCATCTCTGGAAATATAATCTCCAGAGCAGACCGAATCTCCTCTCCCCAGACTGAAATCCTCTATATTCGAAGATAGTCCAGAAGGGCTGATATAGCCTCTCATATCCCTCAGGGTCGCGCATCGGCAAAAGTGACAGAAAATTAAATGAAAAGTTACCGCGATCATCCTTTTCGTAGTGGAAGATTGGCCATATCTTAAAATATCTCCATGAACTCCCATAGGTGGGGCTTGGCTTTTTTTTATACTCCCTCTTGAAATACCAGATTATAAGCGCATTTATATAATACTCTGAATCATAACTCTTGGTCTTTTTTTTGAGACTGAAGTAAAGCGGAGTGATAAAGAATGTCCTCTTGTTTTGGTAATCATACTTCCCAAAAAAGGGGAAGAATATCCTTTTATTTATATAAGGCTTACTGCAGTCCTGAATCTGAACCAAGGGCCAGGGAAAATTTAGTTCATAATCACCCCTCTTTATATCATAACCCCATGAAAAGAATGGCCAAAGGAGAGTGGAGGAATTACTGAGAGAAGAACGATTCCATCTTTTCCCAAAGAAGGGAACAGCAAAGAATGTCTTTTGCTCATCATCTCTCATGATGACCCTTTGATAGTTAAATAACATTAGTATAGAATGACTTTCGTATTTATCCCTTGTATAATTATGCGAGTAGAAGGGCAAAAAGCGTTTATCATTCCTGGTTGAACTCTTGCCCCTTTGTATAATGGGCCAGAGTAGCCCCCATGATTTATAATCCTTTGAATTATAATTAACGTATAGTGGAATAAGGGATATTAGCAATACTGCTGCATTAGTTAGTGTTGGCGGGAATGAGGGAGGGAAGAAAAAGAATAGCACGAATCCCGGAAAGAGATAGGTTGATATGTTATCCTGACCAAGCTTATCTCTCATTGAGCCGCCAAAAGGCCATATGTGACAGTATTTGTCATTTTTATCCACTGAATCTCCATAAAGCAGAAAAGGAAATACTCCAAAGTCATAATCACTGACACCATTGGGATGGATGTAATCTACTGAGTTTATCAGACCAAAAAGGGATTTCCATTCGTTTTTTTTAACTGTTTTGTTTTTCCAGTAGACTATTGGTATTAGAGACGCTTCGAATACATTTCCCTTTGAGTTCTCTGTGTTACGCATAAAAAAGGGTCGCCAGACTTTTGTCTGATAGTTTTCATTCCTCTCATACTCATAAAGAATCCAGAACCAATCGTATTGGGCTTCCTGGCATAGGGCAATAGTATTGGATGAAAAGTATATTGCGATTGATGCACCGGCGTAGATAGTCCATTTTATCAGGTCTCTAATCATGTGTTAAGAAAAAGATACATCCTTTTTTACCCCCGGTGGGGCTCTTTTATTATCCACACCTATGTTGGAGGGGATTGTCACAATTTTGATAGATTCTTGCGCAGATTTGCAGGAAGCCAGCGCATCTGCACCGAGTTTCAGCAATACTGTGCGGAACCTTCGCAAGGTCACGCCGGGTTTCCACAAGGCAACGCTAAACTTGCGCGTTAATTATCCGGGTTGTTTCTCAGTGTCTATAATTGGCAGATTATCATGCTATCGCCGTATTCCCATTCAACATTACTTACCTTGTCAATGCCATCGTCCTGATCGATATGGGCTATCTGTAAAATGGTCGCTGATATTATATTCTTTTTCGTATATTCTCAATACAATTTGAAAGATTCAATCTGTCCTCAACAGAGATTACATTAAAACTCAGCCCTCCCTTAATGATCTTTTTGCCCTTATCCTCAATAAGAGCTGTCCACACCTTTTTCATCTCGGCAAATAAGACGACATCTGCTATATATAATTTTATCAGCATATCTCCGGGAATTTGCAGTTCTTTTAATCGCTCCGGATCAATCTCTTCAATCCTGTAGCCTAGGCCGCACATGCTAATATCAATCAATATTGCTCTTATTGAACCATTTATGAGTATATCAATATAGTATTCTTCCTTTGAGACTATTTTGTCTAAATAATCAGAAATAGAATATCTTTTTGTTCTTCTCTTATCCATTTTGCGATAAAATTTTTATTATACCAGACTATTTGCTATGGTAATGGCTATTCTATCCGTTGAAGGGGAAAGGCTATTTATCATTTGATTTACTAATAAGATGATATAATATATTATATGTTATAGAAAGAAAACTATTAAAAAGTCAACAACTTATACAATGTATATCGATAAAAGGAGCGTAACTGCTTAGCTCTGGCCTGTTCTGAGTGTAGAATGTTGATATGTTATCTATATGCTTGACTAAAAAATCAAATTGTTCTTGAGCTATCAATTGAGAAGATGGATAATTGATCGATTATACAGAATGATACTTTCTCTTGATACTTTGGTAATCTGATATGAATGAAGAGTATATACCTAATGGAAATCCATTCGGAACGCATCGAGTAATTGAGCCTGTGGGATCGCTACCTCAACCAGCTCAAAGGATTAATAATGACACAAGCGTGTTGTGGGATAATGAAATACTCATTGATGTAGATACGCTGAATATCGATTCAGCAAGCTTTGCGCAGTTGAAGAGCGAGGTTGGGGGTGACATAGCTGGGATTGAGGAAATGATCCTGGATATTGTAAATTCTCGCGGCAAGATGCATAACCCTGTTACAGGATCTGGCGGGATGCTCATGGGTAATGTTGCTAAGGTTGGCAAAAGGTTAAAGGGGAGAGATGATTTAAGTGAGGGTGACAGAATTGCCAGCCTAGTCTCCCTATCCCTTACACCCCTTAAGATTGACACGATACTTGAGATTAAACCTGATACAGATCAGGTGAGAATAAAGGGAAGAGCAATACTATTTGAAAGCGGTATATATTCAAGGCTCGATGGCGATCTTCCTGATCCTCTAGCATTGGCAGTATTGGATGTCGCTGGGGCTCCGGCTCAAACAGGGAGGCTTGTGAAGCCCGGCGATACTGTTGTTATAATTGGGGCAACCGGTAAATCTGGGATTCTATGTTCATATGTGGCCCGGAAGATTGCAGGCTCAACCGGTCGCATTATCGGGATTGGCCATACAGATGAGAGGATTCGCGTCTTAAGCTCCCTTAATTTATGCGATATAATAATTAAGCAGGATGCTCGGGATGCTCTATCCTGTTATGAAGAGATCATGAGAGTAACTGAAGGAGGGCTCGCAGACCTTGTGATTAACTCTGTCAATATTCCGGATACAGAATTATCTTCAATTTTAATCTGCCGACAAGGCGGGAAGGTATACTTTTTCAGCATGGCAACCTCATTTACTAAAGCCGCCCTGGGAGCTGAGGGGGTTGGCAAGGATATTGAGATGATTATAGGGAATGGTTATGCTGAGAATCATGCCAAGACAGCACTTAGTATTTTAACTGAATCAAAGGATATTAGAGATTTGTTTGAATCCATTTACGTTTGAACACACTGCATTTAATAGCATGCAAAAATATACCCGGTAGACAAAGATGAAGAGATTAAAAAAAGTGAACTTCAAAAAGATCCCATTGTATAATGATGTAACAGAGATGGAATGGGATGATTGGAAATGGCAGTTTAAGAATGTTATTCGAGATATACAGACTCTAAAAAAAATTATATCAGTAGATGAAGAGGAAGAGAGGGATTTAGAGAAATGTTTGCAAAATTTTAAATTGGGGATTACACCCTATTATGCCTCGTTAATGGATAGGGAATACAAGAGAAACGTTATCAGGTTGCAGGCTGTACCCAGCGCTGAAGAATTGCCATCCTCTCCAGAAGACATTTACGATCCCCTTGATGAGGATAAAGATTCGCCGGTTTATGGACTTACCCATAGATACCCGGATAGGGTCTTATTCCTCGTTACACATATCTGCTCTATGTACTGTCGCCATTGCACGCGAAGGAGGCTTGTCGATATTGTTGACAAGCATCTCACAAAACAACAGTTGGATGACTGCATAGGTTATATATCTCAGCATAGGGAGATCAGGGATGTGCTTTTATCGGGAGGGGATCCTCTTACACTCAACGATGATAAACTTGAGTATATCCTTCAAAAGCTGCATGAAATAGAGCATATAGATATCATACGCATCGGTAGCAGGGTCCCAGTGGTAATGCCTCAGAGAATCACTGATTCACTGACCAATATGCTTAGGAAGTATCATCCCCTATACTTCAATACTCAATTCAATCATCCTAATGAGATCACCTATGAGTCCAAAGAAGCGTGCGAAAGACTGATTGATGCGGGAATACCTTTAGCGAATCAGACGGTATTACTGAGAGATGTGAATGACTGCCCCTATATAATGAAGAAGCTGATGCAGGATCTTCTAATGATACGTGTCAGACCATACTATATCTATCAATGCGATCTAACACCTGGCATTTCGCATTTCAGATCCTCAATAACGAAGGGGATGGAGATAATTGAAAATCTTCGGGGGCATACAAGTGGATTAGCTGTGCCCACATTTGTGGTTGACGCGCCAGGGGGAGGGGGTAAGATTCCCATTATGCCGAACTATCTTCTCTCTCAGTCAGACAGACGCTTCGCCCTTCGCAATTATGAGGGTGTGATAACAACCTATACGCAACCCGAGAATGTATTTTCAAATTGTGGCAAGTGCCATATCTGTGATGATGAAAGATATAAGCCCCTGGATGGTGTAGCGACATTGCTCTCTGGTGAGAAGCTGTGCTTGGAACCGGAAAGCCTAAAGAGACGAAAGAGATAAAACGAGAGATTTGGTTAGAGGGTATGAATGCATATTCGCTTAAGTAAAAGACAGATCAGGCGCGTTAAAGAGTATGCAAGGGATATCTCTGATGCAATACTTGAGATTGTCAAGCGCTACTCTACAACATCCATTGAGAGGTCTGTTCTTAGGCTTTATGGTGTGGACGGCGTGGACAGCCATGGATATCCGTTACCCAATCGTCTTGTTGATATCTTGCAAAAAAAAGGGCTTCTACAATCTGGCGCGTCCTTCTATTTTGCAGCTGCCATGCTCAAATCACAGAGGGATCCCCAGATGACTGCTGAGATGATTCTGCGAGGAGAAATAGATTTTGGAGATATAGATGGATTGAAGATGCAGGATATCCAGACAAGGGAGAAAGAGATTGCAAGGGAAGCGCTTTCAATTCTGGATAGGACAAGGGATAAGAAATGGCATAAGGTGGATTCGATCCCTTTACCGGAACAACCCTGGCGGTATATGATTGTGGCAACCGGAAACGTCTATGAGGATCGTATTCAGGCGGAATCGGCTGTTCTTGCCGGGGCGGATATCATCGCAGTGATCAGAAGCACCGCTCAATCCCTGCTCGATTATGTCCCCTATGGGCCGACAGAGGAGGGTGTTGGGGGAACCTATGCAACACAAGCCAATTTCAGGATCATGCGGGAGGCTCTGGATCAGGTATCTGAGAAGCAGGGACGTTACATCCGTCTTGTGAATTATGCCTCCGGACTCTGCATGCCGGAGATCGCAGCATGCGCTGCATTTGAGGATCTGGATATACTCCTGAATGACTCAATGTATGGAATATTATTCAGGGATATCAATAAAAAGCGAACCTTTATTGATCAGTATTTCAGTCGATTGATCTGTTCTAGAGCAAAGATATTGATAAACACTGGAGAGGATAACTATCTCACAACATCCGATGCAATTGATAAAGCCTACACCGTAACAGCTTCTCAGCTAATTAATGAGGCTATGGGCAAGAGGGCTCTATTGACTGATGATATGTTGGGTCTTGGCCATGCCTTTGAGATAGATCCACAGATTGAAAATGCACTTTTATACGAGCTTGCTCATGCTCAACTCGCCAGGCAGTTATTCCCTAATATGCCGTTGAAGTTTATGCCGCCTACAAAACATATGAGCACGAATATATTTTACTCACATTGCATGGATACAATGTTTAATCTTGCATCAATAATGACAAATCAGGGGATTCATCTCTCAGGAATAATGACTGAGGCGATACACAATCCCCTTATGCACGACAGAAGCGAGTCGCTATCCAGCATCAATTATGTATTCAAGACAGCTCGTGCTCTGGGAAGCGAGATTCTATTGAGAAGGAAAGGTATCATTTCTAAAAGGGCACAGCATGTGTTGAATGAAGTTGAGGTATTTATGAAAGAGATAAAAAGAATCGGCCTTATGGAGGCCATTGCGCAAGGAAAATTTGCAGATATAAGCAGAAGTGATGATGAGGGGAGGGGCGTTGAGGGGGTAATTGAGAAGGCTCATGATTATTCCAATCCCATATTGGAAAAAATAGAAGAGCAGGGTGTGATTCATGAGTAAGGAGATTATTAAACCCTATGGCGACAGGTTAAATGATGGTATAGTGCAACTATCCTTTACGTTGCCTGTTGAAAATGGAGCGCGGGCTCAAAAGGCAGCTGAGCTTTATGTGTCGGGTCTTAATTTTGAGAACGTAATAGTGGCTCATTCAAAAAAAATTGCGGATAATTTTACTTTTTTTGTGGTTTATGCAAACGCTATCCCTAGTCTCGATTACACCACTGTAAAGGCAACCGAGGTAGAGACAGGGAAGATGTCTTTCAATGAGATAAATGAATTTATCAAAAGGAAGTTGAAACGCCGACTTTCGATCATTGGAGCCTCCATCGGAAGCGATGCGCATACCGTTGGGATTGATGCTATCTTGAGCATGAAGGGATATAATCATGATTATGGCCTGGAGCGTTATCCTGAGATTAATGCAATAAACATGGGAGCCCAGGTGTCTTGTGAAAGTCTTCTTCAAAGGGCTGTTGAGGTCTGTGCTGATGCTATCCTTATTTCACAAAGTGTGACCCAAAGGGATGCCCATAAGCAAAATTATGATGAATTCATAAGGCTTTTGAAAGAGAAGAATATGCGCGTGCGTTTTCTCTTAATAGCTGGTGGGCCTAGAGTCACAAACGATTTAGCTCTGGAACTCGGTTATGATGCCGGATTCGGTCCAGGGACGCTTCCTTCTCAGGTGGCATCATATATCGCAACAACAATTGTGAAGAAAGCTTATGAATATGATTGAGGCAAGACAAATACATAGAATGAGCTACAGTGATGCACATTATGCTGGGAATCTTGTGGATGGAGCGAAAATATTACATCTATACGGAGATGTGGCAACTGAGCTTTTAATCCGTTATGATGGGGATGAGGGATTATTTCGTGCATACAATTCAGTAGAATTCTTGGCGCCTGTATATGCAGGCGATTTCATCGAAGTCATTGGAAGGATATCGGATGTGGGCAATACATCAAGGACTATGGAGTTTGAAGCCTGGAAGATCATAACCCCTGCCCCTGAATTAGGTGAAACCGCAGCTAAGGTCCTTGATAATCCTGTTTTAGTCTGCAGAGCGACTGGTGTATGCGTTGCCCCCAAGGAGAAGGATGGGAAGTGGCATGACTGATAATCCACTGATCATCTCCTGCCCAATCGTTGGAGCGGAATTGCGAAGGGAGGATTATCCTTATCTCCCTATAACGCCCGATGAGATCGCTAATGCCGCTAAGGAGGTTGTCAGGGCCGGAGCGAGCATTATTCATCTGCATGTGCGCGATGAGGAAGGGAAACCGAGTCAGAGTGTGGATATATTCAAAGAAGTAAGCGACAAAATTCGCGAGCGTTGTGATGTTATACTTCAGTATTCTACAGGTGGGGCTGTGGGTACACCTCTTGCTGAAAGATGCGCTCCCTTGGAGCTTAAACCAGAAATGGCTTCGCTATCCATGGGCACAATGAATTTTGGGAAGGAAATATTTGAAAATAGCGAGAATACGATTCGTCAAATCTTAAAGGCTATAACAGAAAACGGAGTGATGCCTGAACTAGAAATATTTGATTACGGCATGATGGAGACAGTACATAGATACATTAAAAAAAAATATTTACCCGAGAAATTTCATATCGGATTTATCCTGGGTGTGCAGGGAGGAATGCGAGGAAACATAAAAAGCCTTGTTCTTTTAACTGATGATCTATCACCTGAACAATTATGGAGCGTTGCTGGAATAGGAAGGTATCAATTACCTATAACTATGCATGCTATAGCCATGGGTGGGCATGTGCGTGTAGGTGTTGAGGATAACATATATTACCGAAAGGGAGAATTGGCAAAATCCAATGAGCAGCTAATCAAAAGGGTGGTGCGGATAGCTAATGAAATGGATCGACAGGTTGCAACTGTAAGTGATGCGCAATTTATACTAGGGCTTTAATCTGTGTTGATATATTTAAATAATACCGATGGTTTTAGGAGAATAGACCTACTAGATATCTTTTATAAAAATAGGCTTTGTGTGTAAATTTTATATCACTTTATTAGTATTGACTTCTTGTCCATTATTGTAAATTTTGTTCTTGCAATTTAATATGTTTATATTTTATTGTCATTTTGTTGGTAGTTGTCACCATTTTTAGGGCCTAATTTTACGCAAGTTTCATATTAAAATAGAAATGAATGACAAGGAATCAATATAAATTATTTATTAAAACTTATTTTTTATTAAATTGATTCAATGTTCTTTTTTTGTCCATTCTCAAGTTTTATTACTTAACTACGAAGGATTCAAGGATTCTGGGATTTAAGTGAAGGTATAGGTAAAATAGAGACGAATAGTCCTTTACACTCATAAATTACCGATTTTCACTTGAAGCCTTTACCCCTCGAATCCTTTATTGCTAATCAACCACACAAAGAATAGATTACCTATTGGTCTAGGATAATAAATATAAAAAATTTTATTATTGAGAATAACGATATTAAGTATTTGAATGAATATAACGATTAGTAATTTTAAGGATGATTTATGAGTAATATCATAATTTTGATTTTATTAAATTATCCAAAGTGTATTTAGGGTATGCTTATACTAACTTCTATACCCTATAATGTTATAATCTGAATCATTATTTACAAATCTGTAAAAGTTAAGTAATAACTGTTTTTGTATCTAAACTCATCACAAGTATAGAATCATATCGATTGTGGGTAAATATTATTAGGGACCATGAGCAGAGAATTACAAGAAAAGGCAGATATTGTTATTCGAGAATTGAAAGAGGTCTTAGTATATCTTTCAAAAGAAATATACATACAGAAACGGAGAGAGGATATCAATAATTCTAAAATCAGATAGGAATATCATTTGTCTTTATTGATAATGTAAGTATTATGACAATTTATTTAAGTCCCATTGATGAATCCTTAATGAGTACAGCATAAATGCAATATAAAGGCATGATAAAAATATGGATGGTACTCCTGCAAAAAGTCAATTTTTATAATATAGGTACTGATTACAGGCGATTATAGCCAAATATGGAACACAAAATTTTGTCAAAAGTAGTTTTTGCAGGAGCGCCATAGATTATAAATAATCAAATAGCTGAGGTAATGAAAGATGCTTGCTAAAGGGCAGAGGAGAAAACATCAGATTATTGATACAGCCAAAGATATGTTTATGAAAATCGGGTTCCAGAGTACTCATATCGGCAAGGTATGCGAAGAGCTGAACATTGCCCGAGGGACTGTATATCAATATTTTGGAAACAAGCGTGAAATATTATATGCTATCTTGGAATCAGTGGAGGAGAAGATTGATGATATACTTGATTTGGATGATTTAAAAGATTTTTTGAAAACAAATCCTTCTCAGAAGTTAGTCTTAAAATTTGTTAAGGAAAGAATCTTAGGTACAATTAGATCCATTGAAAATGAGCCGATAATAATAAAGTTGATTTTTAAGGACATAGTGGGCATTGATGGTGAGATTTTAGCAAGGGTAAATGCTTTTATTGAATTAATTACTAAATCGTTAATACGTGATATTGAGGAGATCATCAAGAAGGGGTTATACAAAAAAAGTATAGATTCAGAGTTAACCTCTTTAATGTTTATTGGAGGTGTTCTTTTTATTTTGTATAATGATAATAAAACGAACTCAGGCATGCTTGAAGAATATAAAATTGATGCGATTGTTAATAATTATTTCAATGGTGTATTAAAATGACAATTCTAATCATTTTTATGCTATTGTAATTAGTTGGAAGTATACCTACTTCTAAAATTGCACATTGAATATATAACAATTGATGATATGATCGCGTTATACGAATTATTGTTAGCGCGTTGTGTCGCTGCCTCTTTGCACCTTTGATTCATATTCTGCTACAAGTTAGACTATAACAGTTAATCCTATAACTGCCAACAAAGTAAGATTAATCATCAACATTGATGTAAGGGAGATACAGTGATGAATATCCATGAATCAGTATTTATTCATCCTAAATCAGTACAGCATGGCGAAGTTATATTAGGACAGTATTCCAGCTTATGGCCATTTTCAGTAATACGGGCTGATTTTGCGCCCATAAAGATTGGAAGATTTACTAATATACAGGATAACTGTGTGCTTCATGCAGATATTGGTACTCCTACAAATATAGGAGATATGGTAACTGTTGGACATGGGGCGGTCCTTCATGGATGTACAGTTGAAGATAATTGCATTATAGGAATTAACTCAACTGTTCTAAATGGTTCTGTTATTGGCAGTGGCACAATTGTAGCAGCTGGAGCAGTAGTGCAAGAGAGACGAAACATCCCTCCTGGTTCTTTTGTTGTAGGTGTGCCTGCAGAATGTCGGGTTGGTAAATCAGGGCAGGGGGATAGGATTAAACAGGGAGCCATTGCCTATGCTATGATTGCTCAGAAATATATGCAAGGGAAGAATATTTTTAATTACGATGAAGTTGAGTTTTGGGATGAGTTTAAAAAATTCGAGGAGTTATTAAATCTCTAATTATTTTCATAAGATTTTACATCAATTGAGAGTGAAATTTACAGTTATATATGGAGAAGATGAAGGCATATCTGAGCTATACCTATTTTCAGTCATTATCCCCCCCCCCTGAAGGATGGAAAATACCATTCTTATCATAATCAACAACACGCAATGGCCCATTCTTCGTAAACATTTTAATAATTTTTCCAACTGTTAAGGCATTTTCTTTTAGTATTAGCTTACAATCAATAAAATTGCAGGACTTTATTTCAGTATCTCCAGTCTTTAGAATAATCATGCAGTCTTTAAATTCACAATTGGTAAATGAATGGTTGTCTAACTCAACTGCTTCCTTTTCAAAAAATTTATTTTGATAATTTATTCTCAACATGAATTACATCCTTAATTAAGATTATAGTTATTTCAGTAATCTAATATCTAAACAATATTGACTTGTATAGTACGTTAAATGAGTTTGTTGTAGTGATATTAATCTAAAAATCATTTCAAATATCTTGTCAATACAATTAAACAATTACCTTACCTTATCTTACCTTACAGTAAGGTGACCCATTGATAGCTAACAACAATATGCATATCACTTTTATAAAAGCATTGACTTTTTTAATTGTATATAATCTTATTTATCTCAATAAGATAAACATTAAGGATTGTAATGAGGAGGTATGTTGAATGAAGATAAGATGTGACAAATGTGGATATGAGGATGAATTTACAGAATTTAAATCCTGTTCTGCTAGTTGAACTGTTACAATGGGCCAAGATGCCCGTGAGTGTCCCAGGTGTGGGAACAGGTGTATATTGGAAAAGGCTGAACTTATAGAGCAAGAAGATAGTGAAATAATCGATCTTTCACGAAGACTAGTCGCCATACAAAAAACTGATGATAGTGATTTGTTGTCTGAGGCTAAAAGGATAATAACTAAATTGAGAGAGGTGAATTTAAGATTTAATAATCCGAATTTAGATAGATTTATTACTGATCGTCAACGTGAACTATTCTATAGCTAGCCAAAGCTCATTGTTATAATATTATTATTCTGGTTGTCGATTTATCCTCTATGATAGGGTGAATTATCTTACTTCTATACTATTGAAATACAAATTCAGTGCTTCACAATATTAGGATGCGATTTTTGAAATTTATCTTTAACACTACAGGAGTCAACTTGCATAGGATATCCTATGTTAACTCAATAATATAGTCAGAGAACTTCTCAAGTTTTTCAAAAACCCTATTATAAACCTCCTTTGCTGAAATACTTTCGCAAATCGGTTCATTTAATAATTCTTCAATTTTTAATAGAACCATATCCCTATTAAGATCATTATACATCCCTAAGTTTAATATGTTTAACCTCTTCTCAACCAATTTTGATAATTGACAATGATAAAGGGTCGGATTTACTGATACTAATCTACATCCTGATATGAATCCCTCATAGAGCATAATCCCAAAGTGAGAAACAATAATTCTTGAAGAGAGGATTAACTCAGCATAGGATCTATCGATTTTTTCCCCATAATTTGAATAGGAGTTTTCACCCAAATGGATTGCATAGCTTGAACCCTTAGGAAGGAGGGAAAGCAGAAGGTCTAGGTATTTATCATTGGCGGCTAGTCCCGGGTAGATTGAAAAATCGATCACCTTTGGAATACTTTTATTAATAATGGAAAGCAGGGATTTAACAAAATTGAAGCCATATAAAAAAAAGGTATTTCGGGTTGATGATTCTTCCTTTTGAAGATTACTATAATTTGGCAATAGATCGATTGTAAAGTCAGCAACATCTCTTCCATCCCCAGCATCATCAATCACCATTACCCTACTCAGGGATTTCAGTTTTTCAATCTCTTCTGTTGAGGAGTTTCGCATATCACGGATTATTATATCTGGTTTCGTATCTATCTGTTTCTTGGTATATTTGAAGATTTCAGACGAAAGGAAGTGAGGTATTGAATTCGATACAAGAAAGGCTCGTATACCCTCTCTCTGGTTAAGATGCCAAAGAAGGGTTGACATTCTCTGGATATGACCACTACCAAGGGAATCCCCCCAGTCAGATAATATATATATGATTCTATTTGACTGACAGGGCTTCAAAATGGGTAGAGGAACGTTGTTTGATCCCATTATTTATAAATGCCAGTTTTGGATTTTTGTGTACATAATCGATTATATCCAATAGCGGGAATGGCTTTCCTCTATATAGATTGGCATAGAGTAGTTGTGCAAATTGATAATCCTCTATAGTGTCTACTGTTAATCTGAGATTGCTTGAAGGGTAGTTAATGTCCACCAATGGCCTCTCTATTTTAAATAATTCGGTATGTTCTTTTATGAATGTGGTAACATGTTCTCTATGATAGGGTTTGGTGCTCAGTTGGTAGCTCTTCTCAAGCGCCTCCCTCTTTATTACCTCTACAGCAACGCCTAGGGGTAGATTAGGAATGGCACAGAGATCTGAACCTGATTCAATAGCAATATCAAGAGCCATGGTAGCATATTCTATATCAATGAATGGGTTGTCTCCGGTAACCCTGATAATATAGTCGCCATTATACTCCTGATTGGCCATATAATATCTTTCAAGCACGTTATCCATTGAACCTGTAAACACCCTTACACCCATTGAATGCGCTAGGTCAATTATTGGTAAATTCTCCTCCTCCGTTGGAGTAGCAACTACTACGGTGTCTACCCCTTCAATTAGTGTTGATCTCTCAATAATGTGTGATAGGAGAGGTTTTCCGTTTAAGTCAAGCATCACCTTACCAGGTAATCTCTTTGACTGCATTCTGGCTTGAATAATGGCAGAAACATGGGGCTTTATCTTATGACCATTTACAATACCATTTATCTTCATAGCTCATCTCCATTAAAGATTAAAGGTGTACCATTCGTCACAGGATTTACAATCAGGATTTGTAGTATAGTTTTTCATATAATCCTGTATATAAAATGCTTTAGAATTTGTCCATATATCGTATATAGATTCTTCCTGAATGTTCCCCTTTATAGAATCTCCGTCAATATCCTGTTTGCAAAAGATTACCCTTCCGTCAGAGAGTATATAGAGATCTCTTTGAAGATGCCAGCAAGGGACTCTCTCAATGGGGGATAGGTCAGAATATCTTTTATCTTCTATTTTACCCAGATAGGTATTCTGTTTTTGGAGTATAATAGGTATTTTATGATTTTCCCAATAGTCATAATATCTATCCAGAAAAGCTTCAGTTTCGTTTATTTTCATGATCTGAATATAAATACTGTTATCTTCGTGAATTATTTCCTTTATTGAGGTGATATTATTATAAACCCTTTGAAAGCAATCGGCTCCATGTAAATCATTGTAGGTTTCATCATCCATGCCGTTTATGTTGAAGATAATCTTTATCCTATCATCTCTATGATTTAATAGGACATTTTTAAAATTATCATCTGCATATATTCCATTTGTCTCAATTATTATGTTTTCTATAAGATTTTGCTTCAGGGCTAAATCCAGAATCTCATAAAAATTGCTGTGCATCATCGGTTCGCCAGAACCGCCAAAGCATACGGAATAGGGTAGTTGAAAAGATTCCATATCCTTTAAAATCTTTGTGAAAAGGATCATATCCATATCCCATCGAGGGCTTCTTATAGTATTTCTATAACAAAATATACAATCTAATTCACATCGACCAGTTAACTCAATTTCTATATATGATGGCCCAATATAAAGGACATCAGGATTATCATCAATAGTTTGGCTAAGCTCTGAATATTTTGGAATTTTGTCAAGCCTTGTATATATATTTTGCATAATTTTTTTATCCCTTAAATTTCCGGACCTGAAGGATATTCTCTTATCCCTTATATCAGGAGCTTTATAATAGAGTTCCACATCAAATTGATTGATATTAGACCTGATAATATCTCTCAATGGAAGCATTCTTTCATCTGAATCTGGAATTGTCTCAATCAGCCCTTTTGAGATTATTTCACATGAATAGCCCTCTGGGAGATTCTCTGAATAGGTAAACTCGGCAAGATATTTTATATGAAGGTCCATCATATCTTTTATTATCTCTGTATCCAGAAAGGGAGAATCACAGTATATTTTAACAATATGATCAGATTTTGTTTGGTTAAATATTTGTTTCCATAAGGTAATATCATCTTTATCATTTCTGTTAAAACAACCATCTTTATTAATCAGATCGCCTTTATAATTCTTTGGTATGCAATAATATATATTATCAATATTATCCTTTGCCATCAATTCATCTGCCAGTTTCCCTGGTAAATATATCCCATTAAAATTCAGGTCCTTCTCGGAAATATGGTCATCTATATATAATAATATATCGATTTTCAATTTCTACTCCTATCCTCGAACATAATCTTCCATATAGATCTTTATCTCTGATTCTCTTCGTCTCCTTAAAACCCACTTCCGAAACTGTTCCATCATCCTTTGATTATATAGGAGGTTTAAAATTTTATTGGCAACTGATCCATAGGGCACAGATCGTCTTCCCAGATACTTGACAATGTGATATCCGTAGTTTGATTTAATTACTCCAGATATTTTCCCAATTTTTCTAATTTTGTCCACTTGAGATGCGAAATAGGGATCGAGTTCAGCAATGTTTACCCATCCGAGATCCCCCCCCCTCTTTGACGTGCTTGAGTCCTCTGAATGCGCTTGTGCAATTTCTTCAAAGGATTTGCCTGAAACGATAAGTCTTCTCAATTTATTTATCTGTTTATTTACTCTCTTCTCTTCTGCTATTGAATTGTTATTCGGTTTGACTAGGATGTGTTTTAACTTAACCTGGTAACCAAGTTTTTTTTTATTTTTCTCATACCATTCAATACCATCCTTTTCCGATGGTGGCGACACCCCAATTGCTATTGACATTACCTGTTCGGTTATAATAGAGATTCTTAGCTCCTCTTTATAATCCTTGAAGCTCATCTTTTCACTTGCTTCGATTCTCTTCTTAAACTCTTCAATTGAAGTTAAGTTCATGCTTTTCATGATCTTGTCTATTTGATGATCAATCTTTTTTTCACTTACAATGATATATTCCTCTTTTGCTGTCTGGCAAACAAGGGTATCATCGATAAATTTATCGAGCAGTCTGCTCTTTTCATAAATTATCTTCCCCTTGTTAATCTTCTTGATCTTTTGTAACCGTGATAACTTGGACAAGACCTCACTCTCAATTATTGGTATATCATTCACAATCGCAATAACCCTATCATAGATCTCCCATGAAAAGGCGTTGCTATTTGTGATAAGCAATATACAAAAAATTATTAGTGCATACTTTTTTTTCATCGTTGTTGTCCATTGATAATAAGTCTTGAGATGGTTGAACTGTTTTCCTCAAAAAACATCTCTTTTAACCTCTGAAGAACATCAGTAATATCAGAGGCATATAGGATTGTATCACCCATATTTCCAGTATTTTCAAGTTTTTTTTCTTTCAATATCCTCTGAACCTCAACCGCTACCTCAATCCCAGTATCAACAAGGTCCAGGTCAGGATAGACATCATTTATCGCTTTTTTTAAAAGCGGGAAATGTGTACAACCCAGGATTAGGGTTCGAATCCCACTATTATACATATTTTGTAGGTATTTTTTTGCGCTAAGCCTAGTAACATCATCATCAATCCAACCCTCTTCTGTAAGGGATACAAATATGGAAGCATCCTGTTGTATTGTCTCAATCTCAGGAGAGATTTTACTAATCGCCTTGACATAGGATAAACTCCTGACTGTAGCCCTTGTAGCTATAACGCCAATGGTGTTACCCTTCAATCTCCTACAGGCTGCCCTTGCTCCGGCGTCAATTACTCCAATAATCGGAATTGTATTCTCATTTCGTAGTGTCTCAAGTGCCACAGCGGATGAGGTGTTGCAGGCGACCACGATCAACTTGACATCCCTTGTGTTTAGGTATTGGCTAATCTCCCGTGAGTAACTTATGATAGTATCATGGCTTCTTGTGCCATATGGGAAGCGTAGGGTATCGCCAAAATAGATGATGTTCTCGGATGGAAGGATATCTCTTATAGACTTACACACTGTTAGTCCCCCCACACCTGAATCGAAGATTCCTATAGGTCTTTTATCCATTTGATGCCTTTGTATCCTTTTTAATTTTCTTTTTAAAGAGCATATACTCAATCCCATCAACCAAAGCCTGCCATGATGCCTCAATAATATTCTTTGAGACTCCCACAGTTCCCCAACTTTCATGCCCTCTCTGCTGATCAATAAGAACTCTTACAGGTGAGCCTGTGCCTGATTTCTCGTTTAAAACTCGCACCTTATAGTCGGTTAGATGCAATTCCATTAACTCCGGATAAAACTTTTCCAGTGCCTTCCGAAGAGCATTGTCCAATGCTTGAATTGGCCCTTCTCCATTAGCAGCTGTATGTTCAACCTTCCCGCCTACTTCTACTTTAATTGTGGCCTCGCAGGTGACTAGATTGCTCTCCTTCTTTTCAGTTATTACTCGAAATCCCAAGAGGTTGAAAAATGGCACATACTCTTTGGTGGCTTCCCGTATCAATAACTCAAAGGACCCCTCCGCCGCCTCAAACTGAAATCCCTGATCTTCGAGTTCTTTAACCCTTTGTAGGAGTTCATTGGATAGAGTTATTCTATTCTTGAGATCAATTCCCATTTCTTTGGCTTTAAATTCTATATTACTCCTGCCTGATAATTCTGAAATTAGTATATTTCTTTTATTGCCAACCTGTGCCGGATCAATGTGCTCATATGTCCTTGGATCCCTCTTAAGGGCTGATACATGTATGCCCGCTTTGGATGCAAATGAGTTATGCCCAACATAGGGAGCATTTTCATTATGCGTAAGATTGGCAGTCTCGCTAATATATCTACTGACCTCAGTTAGGTGAATCATTGCTTCTGCCGCTTGGCATTGATATCCCATCTTGAGAACTATATTAGGTATCAGTGTAGATAGATCACAGTTGCCACATCTCTCTCCATAGCCGTTCATTGTTCCTTGAACAGATACAGCTCCAGCTATTATTGCAGTAATAGAATTTGCCACAGCAACTCCAGAGTCGTTGTGGAAGTGAACACCGATTGGTGTTTTTATGTTTTTTGTAATCTCTGTTGTGATATATTCTACTTCATGGGGCAATGATCCACCATTTGTGTCGCAAAGGACTATCATATCAGCGCCTGCCTTCTCAGCATGTATGATTGTTTCCAGAGAATATTCTGGATTTGATTTAAATCCATCGTAGAAATGTTCAGCATCAAGAAACACATCAAAACCCTTATCCTTTAAAAAAGCAACCGTGCTGTATATTAACTCAAGATTTACTTTAAGATCAATTCTTAAGGCCTTAGTAACCTGAAAATCGGAGGATTTTGCTACAATAGTCAGTGAATTTGAATTCGATTGTATTAAAGCATTTAGTTGTTTATCTTTTGAACAGGAAGTATCATGACGTCTGGTTGAACCAAAGGCAACCAATTTCGCATTATGAAGATCGACCTTCCTCATTTCATTGAAAAAGAGGTTGTCTTTGGGGTTTGAGCCTGGCCATCCCCCCTCAATATAGTCGATTTTCAGCTTATCCAACTCCATTGCTATTCTTATCTTATCATGAAGCGAGAAGGAAATACCAATACTCTGAGCACCATCCCTGAGAGTGGTATCGTAAATTGTTATATGCCTATTCTTCATTTTTTCTCTTTATAGATTACTCAAAGGCTATAATCATAGGTACTGAAGTTAAAATAATCATTTAGGTTGGATGAAACAATTGTTTTTCTGAATTATGTAAAATAATCGAAAAAAATGCTATTATTTGGAGAATCAATTTTGTTTCAAGTCATTTTTCAGCATAAAAGAACCAATGTGAGATTATCTTTTCCGTATCTCCTAATATAGTCCTCTCCATGTGGCCGTATTGAAATGAACTGAATATTTTAAACGTTTTCTTTAGCTCTCTCTCACAATAGAGCGATACAGTTGCTCTATTGATATCTTCGAGGTCAGTTATCCAAGTACAATTCCCAATATATCTTCCTCTCCTGATGTATGTGTCCCTGACAGATCGTAGCGTTCCAAAGATGACACCACCCTTTTTCATAATCTCATAGATCTCCCACATGGATGCTTGGAAATAATCTTTCATACAATAATGGAGGGCTCCCCAGGATATTATTATATCGATAGAACTCGATTTAAAGGGAAGTCTGTTATTCTCTCCCAATGCCAGCGGGAAGGTATAATTATTATTGCAGATATTTATGGCATTTATACTGTTATCCATACCTATTACGGTTTTAATGCCATGCTCGGAGAGTAATTTCATATGTCGACCGCTTCCACAACCCAGATCAACCGCAATGAGTTCACCTCGTCCCCCTTTATCCATTAAAAAAGATTTTAGCATCCTAACCAGATTCTCATCAGGATAGATAAGAACTGACTTTTCTTTACAATAGTGTTTTTCCCATGCATTAATATCTGTCATAATTAATGTATTTTAGCATATATTATTATAATATAATCCCCTTAGTTCATATCTAAGCGATTAGTAAATGTTTATTCTATAAATTCAGATTGTCAATGGATAATTGCTGGTTCTTATGTGTTATATTGATTAAATTGAAGGATATTAGAAATGTATGCTAAGAGTGCATTAAAATGCACATATGGTGTGAGGATTGAGAATTATAAAATCTTCTTAAGATGAAATATTTATAAATGAATTAACTTCAACTAATTAACCATTATTTCTATATTCATGGAGGTCTCAGCCTTTTTTGCTGTTTCAATTGTTTTTCCTTTCATTTTTCCTTTTGCTATTATTACGCCAATCCTATCATGATTAGTCATAGGGTCTTTTATCTTAGATCCAATTTCAGAAAACATTCTGGAATAGAGGATATCTGGTTGTTTTATGGGTTGATCTGAATCAAACGAGGAAAGGATGCCCTTTTGTCCTGTAATATATTTCACAACAATCGTATCCTTGCCATTTGTCTTCTTCGGTGGTTTGAAATCATTGCTAATAGTAGCCTTAATAGCCTCTCGAATAAAGTTGTAACCTGTTCTTGATGGTATGAGAATTTCAGGCAAGAATTCACCTCCAAATTCAGGGACAGCCTCAATAACATTAATGCTTTCTTCTTTGGTTATTATAAGTTCCATAATCAAGGGAGATGTGGATATTTCGAAAGCATCCGAAACCTTTTGACCGATATTGATAATTTTATCCCATAAATTCATATATTTTGAGGGTGAAATATGCATAATATCCACAAAGAAGGGTGGCGGTGTTTTTATTTTATCAATGATATCAATTAAGTGATACTTTTTATTATGTACTATTCCCACTGCAATAATCTCATCACCCTCAATATATTTTTCAATCATATATTCCAGATGCCTATTGGATGGCGCTTTTTGTAGATATCTTGATAGGTCTGAAGTATTCTCCAATAATTCAACATCCATCTTGGCATGTCCGATTATGGGTTTTATTACCAAGGGAAACTCTTTCTTTTTTATTTTTGATGGATAATCCTTTTGATGAAATACCCTAAAATCTGATGATTTGATATCATTTTGTGTAAAGATAGTCTTCATCCTTTTCTTGTCTATAAAATCGTCAATCCTGTTATAGGGAATCAGTGGAATGTTGAGGTTGTTTGATATAAAACAGGTAGTTTTTATGGCAGGCCCGAAAGATTTCGATAATACTGCTTTGATTTGACCATCAACTAATAATTCATGTAGCTTTTGTAGTATATCCTCGTGATTATCGATGGATTCCAATATTTTTAAATCGCATTTAGGTATTCCAACCGCGCTGATATTCTTATCAACACCAATAACCTTAAAGCCTAATCTCCTAGCCTCGTCTATTATAGGTATTTGATTAAAACCTGCGCCAATGGACACAAAAAAATCATGTTGTTGATATTTTTTCTTTGTTATGAACATCTCATCTATTTAAATATCGTCATGTGAATCATAATTAATATAAAAATTGAGTAATCACTCACTGAATAGTATGAAGGGGCAAGGAACTATTAGCCCACTGCTTTGTGTATATATATTTTAGGACAGGCTGTGGTACTATTTCTTAATAATAGTGTCCCATAATAACGTGTACTGTTGAGTAAATACGATTGATGTTTAATTAGTATAGACAAAGATGTTAGTACTGTAAAATATTTTTTTGAAAAATATTGTTTACAATATTGTTTTTTTTTTTATACTGAAATCAGTGGTAATATTAGTTGTTAATATTAATATAACCGTTTTTTTAAATTTTTTATTGTACATTTTTTTATTCATTGCTTTTAGAAGATAGATAAGCTAATTTTTGAGGATTTTATGATTTGTGAGAGATGCGGACAGAGTGAGGCTACGATTCATCTCACTGAAATAGTGAAGGATATCAAATCGGAAGTTCATTTATGTGAAGAATGTGCTAGAATGAATGGATTAAATACTGAATTATCAAATTTTTCTATTTCTCTACCTGAGATGCTCTCCTTTCTTGAAGTTGGGGATTGTGATGATGCATTAGAGACTTACAAATGTGTTAAATGCAATTTATCATATCTCGAGTACAAGAAAAAAGGAAAGCTCGGGTGCCCAGATTGTTATAAATATCTGTGGTCAGCTTTAGAACCTGTGATCTCTAGTTATCATTGTGATAAGAAGCATATTGGAAAGTTCCCTCTATATTGTATTGATAATGGCAATAGTGATGAGGTTTTAGATGATATAACATCAAAGAAGTTATTAGAAGATACTGGGATTTCAGAGTTAGCGAGAAAGCTTGAGATAGCTGTTCTAGAAGAGAGATATGAGGATGCAGCACAGTATCGAGATAAAATAAAAGAGATTGAGAGCGTTAAGTAATTAAATGTTTGAGAAGCTGTTGGAAAAGAGAGGATTTTGGTCTAAGGTTGGCCCTTGCTCAGATGTTGTTTTATCAACCAGGGTAAGACTTGGAAGAAATTTGTCTGATGTTCGTTTCCCACACAGGCAAGATGAAGATGATTTAAATTATATTAGATTTCTTACAGAAGAGTTTGTATACAAATCTGATTTTAATAATTGTGTTACATTATGTGATTTGAAGGATATATCACTCAATGATAGAAGATTTTTGAGAGAACGCAATATCATAACACATGAGATGGAAACCTCGGAAAACAGTTATGTAATAATTGAGAACGATGAGAATTTTTATATAATGGTTAATGAAGAAGACCACTTTAGAATCCAGGTTATTAAGCCAGGATTTCAGATAATGGAAACTTATCGATTGGCGGATAGGGTTGATGATGAATTGAATAAATTTGTAACCTATGCCTATTCAGACGAATTCGGATATCTAACCGTCTGCCCATCAAACTTGGGCACTGGCCTTAGAATATCAACTATGCTGCATTTGCCAGCACTGTCCTTAACAGGGGCTATACCAGAAGTCGTTAAAAATGTTCGAGATGCTGGAGCCAAAATAAAAGGGACGCTAGGGGAGGGGAGTAAAACCTTTGGAAGCATGTATCAGCTATTTAATCGTGTTTCCTTGGGTTTGTCTGAAGTAGATATACTTGAAGAGATCGATGAAGTAACTAGCAGAGTGGTTGATATGGAAAGTGTTGCAAGGGATAATTATTTTTCTGAGGAGGCTGTACAACTAGAGGATACTGTATGGAGATCTATGGGAATATTGAGATATAGCAGGCATATTGGTTATACTGAAGCAATGGACCATCTATCAAACATCCGATTGGGAATAATATTGTCCATATTGAAGAATATTGAGCTACAGGAGATAAATGATTTGATGGTTAATATTCAATGGTCTCATCTTCAAAAAATAGCAAATATGGTATTTAATGATTCATACGAATGTGATAACTTTAGGGCAAACTATTTAAGAATGCAGTTAGATTAGGTTGAGGTGGTATTCATGTATAATTTTACAAAAAGGTCGAGGAAAGTATTAGAGGTGTTTGCTCAAGCTGAGGGGAGAAGATTAAATTCTGACTCTATTGGACCTGAACATATAGTATTGGCTCTTTTAAAAGATGAAGATTCTATTGCAGCAAGAGTGTTAAAGAACCTGGGAGTGAATTTCGAATTGTTGAATAAGAATATTGAACAGGTTGTTAGGGGATCAGGGACAACTCTAGTGTTGGGTAATATTCCTAAAAATATGAGATATAATAAAATAATTGATATTGCCAAGGAAGAGGCAAAAAAACTCAAGAGCAACTATTTAGGCACGGAGCATCTTCTGCTCGCAATCTTTAAGGAGGGCACATGTATTGGGATTGATAGCCTATTACGTGTAGGAGTGGATTACAATATTATCAGGGGAGAGATACAAAAGATATTGGGGATACAGACTGGAATTCCAAATATTAAGGTTACAGAGAAGAGTAAAACCCCAATACTTGATGAGTTTGCTCAAGACTTAACGCGTATGGCTATTAATGATGAACTGGATCCCATTATTGGGAGAGACATGGAGATAGATAGGGTAATTCGAATACTCACAAGGAAAACAAAGAATAATCCTATTCTTATTGGAGAGGCTGGTGTTGGCAAGACTGCGATTGTCGAAGGATTAGCTCAGAGGATAGTAAACAAACAGGTTCCTGAATTACTTCAGGAGATGAAGGTGCTAACACTTGATATGCCAGCTATAGTTGCTGGAACAAAATTTAGGGGAGAGTTTGAAGAGCGTCTGAAAAAGGTGATGAAGGAGATAAAGGAATCTGGGAATGTGATTATCTTTATTGATGAGTTGCATACTCTTATAGGAGCTGGTGCGGCTGAGGGAGCGATTGATGCAGCTAATATATTAAAACCCCCTTTATCAAGAGGCGAACTTCAATGTATTGGAGCAACAACATTAAGCGAGTATAAAATGTATGTTGAGAAGGACGCTGCTTTGGAGAGAAGATTTCAATCTGTTCTGGTTGAAGAACCAAATGTTGAGGAGACCATTGTGATACTTCAGGGTTTGAAAGAGCGATACGAAGCTCACCATAAGGTGAAATATACTGAGGATTCTTTAACCAAGGCGGTTGCATATTCATATCGTTATATCCATGATAGATTTCTTCCTGATAAGGCAATCGATATTATTGATGAGGCTGGATCAAAAGCAAGGTTGGAGAATTGCAGCAAACCTTCTGATATAGTTAATTTAGAAGAGGAAATTATTGAGTTAGATTCTCAAAAAAATGATTTGGTAAGAAGTCAAGAGTATGAACAGGCTGCTGCTATTAGAGATATCATCAAAGATAAGAAGATAATATTATCGAACAAGATTCAGGATTGGCAACAAAAGATAAATGATTATGAAATCATAGTCGATGCTGAGGAAATAGCCATTATTGTGGCACAGAAGAAGGGTATCCCAATAGAAAGGCTCAAGGAATCAGAAAAGCAGAGGCTATTAAGAATGGAAGATGAGTTGCATAAGAGAATTATTGGTCAAGATGCCGCAATAAGCGTTATTAGTAAGGCTATTAGGAGATCGAGAATAGGCTTGAGAAACGCAAATGGGCCAATCGGTTCATTTATATTTTTAGGCCCCACTGGTGTTGGTAAAAGTGAACTGGCAAAGGTTTTATCTGAATTCCTCTTTGAGGATGAGGAATCTCTAATCAGACTTGACATGTCGGAATACATGGAAAAGCACTCAGTTTCAAGATTAATTGGCGCTCCGCCTGGTTATGTCGGATATGAAGAGGGTGGTTCCTTAACAGAAAAAATCAAGAGAAAACCTTATTCAGTTATACTCTTTGATGAAATTGAGAAGGCTCATGCGGATATATTTAATATATTTTTACAGATACTGGAAGAGGGAGAACTTACGGACAGTTTCGGCAATACTATCAGTTTTAGAGATACTATTATAATTATGACCTCAAACATTGGGAGTAGGGAAAATCAGACTACTGCTAGGATGGGATTTGAATCAACTGCCAACCTCAGCAATGATGAAAGGGATCGTGTATATGATGAGTTGAAGAGGGTCTTTAGCCCTGAATTCATTAATAGAATTGGAGATATAGTATACTTTCATAGGCTAGAGAAGAAGCAGGTAAGAGAGATTTTAGATATTATGCTTGATGAGTTAAATGAAAGATTGGAAGAAAGAGGGATTGAATTGCAATTTTCAAGAAGCCTTAAATCCTATATCGCTAATAAGGGATTTGATGAGAAGTATGGCGCTAGATATTTAAAAAGGACAATACAGAGTGAAATTGAAGATCCTTTGGCTTATGAATTAATTGAGGGGAGATATACAAATTGTTCAAAAATATGTGTTGGACTTAGAGGAAAATCCGTTTATTTTAAGGCTATTGAGAAGGATAATGATGATCCACATCTAAGCGAAAATTATGCAAAAGTAAAGGCTGAGGTATCATAATCTCCATCCTAAAGAGGATTGATCCACCTGCATCAGATACATGATAAATAGATAACGCCGTATTTCAAATGTAAGAGTTACAACATAGAAGGATTTACAAAATTATAAGAAATCTCCCGCAATGGGTACAGACTGATATCCCCTTTTGATCCTTAATCTGATTAATATAGATCGAGGGTATTTCGAGATGACATCCTGTACAGCTATTTTTCTCAACTATGGCAAAGGGATTCTGGCATTTCTTTCTCATCTTTTCATAATAGGTTAATGATCTATTATCAATCAATTTCCTGATTTGTTCAATCTTTGTAACTATTGATTCCGAAGTATTTCCCTCATCATAGATAATATTGAGTCTATCAAGTCGTATTAAAAGATCCAAATCTGAAGAGGGGATGCCAATATATTCTTCGCTTATGTTATTTGAGCTAACATCTTTGTTGATAACTCCCTCAAAGTAAAGGGTAAATTCCCTGGACAGGATTGAATAAAACTCTTCTGGAGTTTCCGCCTTATTCATTGCCAATCTCTTATCCTCGTTTGAGAAAATTCTAGCCATCATCCCCACCAAATAGAGGTATTTTGTGCTCATCTCAGTTGGGAAGATACTCAATAATAGGTATTTTACGGGAATATTGTCATAGGATTGGTAATCTATTCCATCTTTAGAAAATCCAAAGATGGAAACAAGATTTGATAGAGAATCTGTTCTTGCATGGGGAATTGCTAATCCCATTCCTATACCGGTATTTTCTAATGATTCACGGTGAATAACCTGAGTGTAAAATCTGTTGCTGTTATCAATCATTCCAAGGGTTTCGAGATAGATGAGTAACTCTCTTATTACAGGTTGCTTCTCTTTGTTCTCTACTAGTACTATTTGATTTTTATTGATGAAGTTGTGTAATTCCATAATTAGTATGTCGGGGCGAGAGGATTTGAACCTCCGACCCCATGACCCCCAGTCATGTGCGCTAACCGGACTGCGCCACGCCCCGAAGCTTGCCATCTATTCTAGATATTTTATGAATATAAGTTTATTTAGAGCATCTCTGGTGTAAAGAATAATTTTTTTGGTTTAGAAAAATTGTAACCTTTTATATATTATTAAAAATAATAGGGATATCCATCAAAAGAGATAAAACCGAATATTTGCATCTCCATATCATTTTTTAGAGAATAGATATGGAAGAAACTCTGTCATTCATTATACTAAATTACTTGAAATGTTTAATTAAATATTGTTATTATGTGAATAACAGAATTAGTTTATTAAAATTTGGGGGAGAATTATGAAAGATATTTCTTTTTTAAATTCATCTGAATTTAATATTGATAGGCTATTAAATCTTAAGGGCAATAGAAGGATTTTTGCTGTATTCTCCACCTTTGGTGAGAGGGAGGCACAATTAGTATACGATAAGATTAGTCTATTATATTCTGAGGCTAATAATTTTATAGATAAGATCTTTCTTTCCCATCGAAGAGTGACAAGTGATAAAATTGAACAAACAGAGATAAATGCCAAAAGAGCGCATCCAGATGTGGAGGTATTGATCTGTAATTCAATGTCAGTGCCAGATATGGGCGATGAGAGAGGCAAGGGTGCAGACATGAGGAGGTTATTATATTATGTAAACAGAATCTATAGGGGTTCTACTGCTGAAAATGAAATAATTATTGTATTTCTTGACGCTGATGTTGAATCCAGATATTTTGGGACTCATTTTGTTTTAGGACTTGCCGGTGCAATAATCGAAGGATTTGATTTTGCCAAAGCAAGTTTCTGGAGAGCCATGGGTAGAGTGAAAAAGTATGTGGCTCAACCACTATTTTCCCTTATAGAACATCCGAAGTTGAAAATGCTTACTAAATTTGCATATCCTCTATCTGGAGAGGTTGCTGGAACGCTTGATTTTTTTAATTCTGTAGACTTCTGGCAGATGTATGGTATTGAGACTGGAATGATTATAGATGCTTGCTTTAAGGACTATAGAGTAGCGGATGTTAATCTCGGATTATATGATCATGAGCATCAGTCAGAAATAGATATTCAAAAGATGTCCTTTGGAATAATGAGAACCTTCCTGATGCAACTCTTAAAACATGATATCATTGGACTAAAGGATGGTGCAAAAATCGGGAATATTTTTGAATTATCCTATATAAATGAAAATGCTAAAAGGAGTTCTAATGTATTTGAACTCAACGAATTGAGGTATACACCCCTAAAAATTTTATTTGACTCCGGTAAAATGTAACCGGGAGAATGCTAAATAATATTCATTATCAGGATAATCAATCTGATATAAAAATGATGAAATATTATTATTGACGGATTATCAGTTGTAATTAGATTACGTCAAATGAGAATTTTCAGAAAAATCCCAGAAGCAGATGACATTTTTAAAAGCTCCGTTATTACAATTGGAAGCTTTGACGGTGTTCACACTGGACATAGAAAAATATTTTCAGTGTTGTCAGATATTGCTAAAAGGGAGGCCGGGGAAGCAATTGTAATTACCTTTGATGTTCATCCTAGGAAGGTATTAACTCCACATACTCCACCAAGGATACTCACTAGTGAGGCTGAAAAGGTGAACGCCATTGCTGATACAGGGATTGAGAATATTATCCTCCTCTCTTTTACCTCAAAATTGGGTAATATGAGTGCTGAGGATTTTATCACAGAGATAATAAAGAAAATTAACATAATTGAAATCGTTGCTGGTTATGATCATGCCTTTGGAAAAAACCGTGAAGGGGATATAGATTTTTTAAAAGGATTCTGCATTTCAAGGGGAATTAAAATTTCACGAGTGGAGCCGGAAAAATACTGTCATAAACCTATTTCATCAACATGGATAAGGAGTGAGATTGAGGCCGGCAATATCTCGCTATCAAACCTTCTCCTTGGAAGACAATACACCCTATTGGGAAATGTTGTGAGAGGAAAGGAAAGGGGAAGGCAACTCGGATTCCCTACTGCAAATATATTACCTGAAGATCCTGATAAGGTTATCCCCAAAGATGGAGTTTATGCTGTCACTGTTGTAGTTGATGGAAGATTGGAGATGCAGGGGATGCTTAATATAGGCACAAATCCGACCTTTGCCAATATTGAAAGGACGATTGAGGTAAATATTTTTGAATTTAACGAAGATCTCTATGGGCTAGATATTGAGTTGAGATTTCATGAGAGAATTCGAGACGAAATGAGATTCGATTCAATCAATGAGTTGGTTGAACAATTAAAGAAGGATAAGATTACGGCAACCAAGTTATTGAATTGATTATTTGAATCATTCTTCTATAGGCGATATATTATTATCACTCCTAAATGACAGTAGTCAAGTCAACTCTCCCCCAAATTAACGCTTAATGATGTTATGTAATGAATAAGAGATATTTAATAGAAAGTACAAAATCCCTTAAAGATATTTCTTGTTATATATATCCATTTCCAACTGGCAGACTTTATCTTTTTGGTGATAATGACTATCTAAGGCTTGTGCTTTGGGGAAATGAAATTCTGAAGGGAGATCATACAGATGAGATATTTAATAATCATATTACGAGAGAGATAGGGATCGCAATCGAATTTATAGATAGGTTTCTCCTTGGGGAGAATGGCTCTCTACCTAATCTTGATTTGAATTCTTTTACTGACAGGGAAAAATTTATTTACCAGGAACTTATGAAAGTATCTTTTGGTGAAACAATAAGTTATGGAAGGCTATCCATGATGGCGGGGGGTAGGAATGCCGCAAGGTTTGTCGGGAACACAATGGCAAAGAATCATTTCCCAATATTTATCCCATGTCACAGGGTTATAAAGGCAGATGGAACTATAGGCAATTATTCTTCAGGAAGATGGGTTAAGCTATTTTTGCTTGAACATGAGCGAGTGATTTGTGAGAAAAGAAAAGCGAATGGGTAAATTGAAGGAGATTTCTATTCTACACATCAACACTGCAAAGGATTGGAGGGGTGGAGAGAAACAGACATATTATCTTGCATCGCACCTACACAAAAGAGGATACAGAAGTCATTGCATATGTCAAAGGGATTCTATTTTATATCAGAAGCTTGTTAGCGATAGTATTCCGTCTTTTTCTGTACGAATGAGGTCAGAATTTGATGTCTATGCAGCTTTACAGATCGCGAAAATAGCAAGGGAACTTAATGTTAAGATTCTCCATATGCATACAGCTCATGCACATTCCCTTGGTCTCATTAGCAATCTATTCTATAGAATTCCTGTAAACATTGTCTCACGAAGGGTGGACTATAGAGTAGGGAGTAACTTTTTAAGCAGATATAAGTATAACTATCCTGAAACCTATATTGCTGTCTCCAATGCAGTAAGAGATATTTTAATTGAAGATGGAATACCTAGTGAGAAGGTGATTGCCGTTCATTCGGGTGTCGATTTTAATACCTATAAAAACATTGAGACTGATTATCTGTTTGATGAGTATAATGAAATTTGTAATCTAAGTGATAGAATTCGTATTATTAATGTCGCAGCCCTTACACCTCAGAAGGATCACGAGACTCTAATAAGGGCAATGAGTACTGTGGTGAAATATAATAATAATTTTTTGTTATTCATCCTCGGGGAGGGCAAGTTAAAATATAGACTATCAGGGTTAAGAGATAAGTTGGGACTTCGAGATTATATAATCTTTACTGGATATAGAGATGATGTGATCAATTTTATTAAGTTTTCTGATATATTTGTTTTATCTTCTAAGTGGGAGGGTCTCGGTACCTCAATAATTGACGCCATGGCGTTGCAAAAGCCTGTAATAGCCACTTCGACTGGTGGTATACCTGAGTTAATTGAGAGTGGTTCGAGTGGAATGCTGGTTGGCAAAGAAGATCCTGAAGAACTTGCACATGTTATCATTCATTTGGCAGGTAATAGAGACATACAAAAAAAAATGGCTGAGAACGCCTATATAAGGGCATTGGATTTTTCAATAAATAATACAATAGAAAAGACATTAGGGGTTTACAATCGCATGGCAGGTGAATTGATTTAAACCTAATTCCCTTAGGGAAGGGGGATAAAGAAGATCACATGAGAATTCAAGCTTTTCGTCAAGGGAGTCTATTGAGATATACTCATTGGCTTTGACCAGAATTGATAATAGGATATGGGTTTTAATATACTTGAAGGACATACTAGTATGGGACATGAACATTTGCCTGATCACTTTATTATAGATGATAATCTATGGAATGAGCTGAAGAATTCACAGCACCAAATTATTTGTCATAATTGTGAAATATCTTATTGCTTAAAGGGGCGGTTTTACACAATCCCTGTGCTGAATGAGAATTACGGAGTATATCCCTGGGAAGAGAAGGTTTATAGATTATCAGATAAGATGATAGAAGTAACTCGCCAGGAGATAGAGCTTTCCCTTTTTTTGCTCCACTACCTGCTTGGAACAACGGATATTCAGCTTACGGGTGAGATGGTTTCCGGAAAAGACCTGAAAGGCGGGGAGATGTTTTTCCGCGGACCTCATACCCTTCCGGTGAGAAAGATAATAGAAAAGTATGGGAAAGATCCGGCTGGTTTGATTCAGGCAGGTGAGAATCTTGGGGGAGAGCGCCTTGATTTAGGAGATGCATCAATAGGATTAAGGATTGCCCCAAAAATTCCGATTACCTATATCCTTTGGGCTGAGGATGACGAGTTCTCAGCTAATGTCAACATCCTTTTCGATCCCACCATCCAAAATTTTCTTCCTCTCGACATTATATTTGGAATCACAGTATTTGTTTATAACCGCCTTGTATAATATTCATATAACTATATATCTTGTGTTGAGTGTTGCTATCATTAATGTCATAAATTTTTCTCCTTTTGAACTAAACAGATATCAAGTAAGGGATGTTATTCAATACAAATTGAAGACTTATATCAATATATGATTGACACCATTATGTAAAAAATGACTAAATGAGGTCAATTAAGGATAAACATATAGAAATAATTAATCACTTTTATTTTAAGAATCAACGCGAATATAAGAATGATGTTCTTCTCATCGTAATGAGGATTTGAACATTAATTCAGAATTTCAGTTTATAGTGATATTCAAATCCTTTATTATATAATTGATTACTTCTTTATGCTATATGATATTCTATTATTATAAATGATGAATATCTATGCTCTTAATTCAATTTCATGAATCAATAAGGAGTAAGTAATTTATAATCTAATAATACTTTTTCAACCATATTATTGTTAATGAAGTTGATATTAGGAAAATCGTATGTTTATGAAAATTTTTTTATTTGGACTAAGTGTATATATAATTTTTACTCTATCCCTCTATCCATATATTAAAGAGGTCACACTGAACGAGTGTATTGAAATTGCATTACAGAACCATCCGGAACTAAAGGCGGCTGAGGAGGATGAGAGAAAGGCAAAAGCTAATTATAAAATAGCTCAATCTAAGAATAAATTGTTGGTTAACGGAGAGATTAAAACGATTGAATTTTTTGAGAAAGAGGAGGATGCTTCTGGAAGCGATACAGTTCTAGATATTACTGGTATAGATTCAGATATCGGCCTCTTTGCCGGACCCACTTTAACATATAATCTTATAGACCCACAAAGAGTTGGAATAGAGAATTCAACGAGGTTATCGATAGATCTGTTAAAGATGAATAGTGTCAAAGTAAAGAAGACCATAATATGTAATGTTAAAAGGAGTTACTACGGGTATCTTTTTGCTAAAGAGAATAGTGAATTGATGGGGAAATTGGTAGATAAATTCAAGAAAAAGCTTCAGATGGCAAAAGCCCTTTTTAAGAGAGGCCAAAGGCCGATTCTTGATGTAAGCAAGTCAGAGGTAGACCTCGCTGATGCGAAGCTTGAATATGAGAAGGCTAAAAACAGCGAGAATATGATGAAAATAGATCTTTTAGTCTCTATGGGAATTATAAATGATAATATTGAATTCTCCCCTAGTAGTGTAGATGAATTGCCCCAATTAAGATTCTCTCTTCAGGAATTAAACAAATTAGCTGTGGATTATTATCCTGAAATTCAGATTGCTAGATATATAAAGGAGATCAATAAGTTAAATATATCAGCCGCAAAATCTGCCCGCTACCCAATAGTCAATCTGATTTCATCCATTGGTTTTTTTAATAGAAATATAGTTAACAATGACACTGTAGATGATTGGAAAGAAATAGAAGAAAATTTGAAGAGCGATAATTGGGAAGGCAGACTACAGATTGGGATAACCGCTTCAGTACCTCTATATTCAGGTGGAGCCATACAGGCGAATGTTGACTCCTCTATAGCAGAATATAATAAATCAATATACATTGAACGAAATATATTAATAAAAATGCGAGCAATGATCAGAAATTATTTTCATTCCATGAATGAGTTGGTCAAGCAGATGGAGATTTCTAAGCTAATTGAGGATAACGCAAGAAAACACTTGATGTTAGCCCAGAAGAGTTACAAAAATGGTATAGGTTTTCAACTTGATATTCAGGATGCTGAGATGGCAGTTTTGAAGGCTGAGTTGAGCTTTATAAAGGCAAGATATGATTACCTCATCATGCTTGCAAATCTTTCAAATGTTGTTGGTTTAGGTGAAGAATATTTATGTATAAAATAAAATCGAAGAATATAATAGTAATAGCTATTATTCTATGTTCAATAGGATTAATATTTTTTCTTATCAGGGGGTGCAGCAGGGGTGTAAATTATGAATATATATATGAGAAGGCGGCTCGTGGGGAGGTGAAAAAGACAATATCAGTAACAGGTAGACTTGAGGTCTTGGATTCTCATATTGTTTTGAGTAAGATCAGCGGAATTGTAAAAAAGGTGTATCTGGATTTCAATCAAAAGGTCAAAAAGAATCAGTTACTAGCGACATTAGACTCAACAGAAATTGATCAGAAGATCACAAAGGTAGAATCGTTGTTGGATAGAGACGCTTTAGATCTTCTAGCAGCAAAGAGGGATCTTGAGGGGAAAAGGGATCTATTTAAGGATAACCTTATCTCTAAAAGGGAGATGGAGATGGCAGAGTTGAAGTATAAGAAGATTACTTCTCAGTTAAAACAGACGAGAATTGATTATGAAATTATATTAAAAAAGAAGAGCTATACAAGGATTACATCTCCATGTAATGGGATAGTAATATCAAGGGAGATCAATTCAAATAATCCTGTGAGCCTAAACAAGGTACTCTTTGTTATTGCAGAAGACTTGAAAAGGATGCGGTTGATCATACAAGTAGATGAGTCAGATATTGGTTATATTAAAAAAGGGCAGAGTGTTATTTTTTCAGTTAGTGCCTTTCCTGAGAAGGTTTTTCAGGGTAAGATAAGTCAGGTGAGATTGAATCCTATAATTACTGGACAGATCGTATCCTATCAGTCACTGGTTACTTGTGATAACAATGAGCTTTTGTTAAAACCTGGTATGACCGCTACTGCGACAGTGGTAGTCTCAACCAAAAAGGATGTTTTAAGATTACCCAATGAGGCCTTTATTGTTTCGCCCATCGAAATACAGAGCGAAACTGGTAAAAGGTATGTTTGGAGGAAGCAAAATTTTTCTATCGGAGAATTACCTGTTGTAAGGATAGAGGTTAAAATAGGATTATTTGGTGATTATTTCACTGAGGTTCTAGCTGATGATATAAGTGTGGGGGATGAAATTCTTGTTGGAATACACAAAAAATTAGATACTTCAGAAGATATGGATTTGTTCCATGGAAAAAAGAATTATTGAAATAGATAAATTGATTAAGATATACAGAATCAGCGATGAGGTTAGTGTAAAGGCATTAAACGGGATATCCCTTCAAATGGAAAGGAGTGATTTTATTGCGGTTATGGGCGCATCGGGATCTGGAAAATCTACATTTATGAATATCTTGGGGCTATTAGATACCCCTTCATCTGGTAAGTATATGCTTGATGGAATAGATGTCATGACATTGAGTGATGATGAAATGGCTAATATTAGAAATAGAAAGATTGGATTCGTATTTCAGGGATTCAATCTATTATCCAGAGCTTCTGCGTTAGAGAATGTGGAGATGCCATTATTATATAGAGGGGTTGCCATTTCTAGGGAGATGAAAAATAAAGCAAAAGAATTATTGGCGCTTGTAGGCCTTGCAGAAAGAGAACATCATCATCCCAATAAGCTATCAGGGGGTGAGCAACAGAGGGTTGCTATTGCTAGGGCTTTGATCAATAACCCAACAATAATCCTTGCAGATGAACCAACCGGAAATCTTGATACAAAAAATACTGAAGAGATAATGAATCTCTTTACGATGTTAAACAAGGAGATGCAGATAACAATAATATTGGTTACTCATGAAACAGATGTAGCAAGATATGCAAATAGGAAGTTAGTCTTCAAGGATGGCAAAATAGTACAGAATAGACAGATCAGAAGAAAAGCAGGGTAATGTAATAGAAAATACTATGAATGTCAGGAATGTTTTTATTACAGCCATTAGGTCTCTTAGCAGAAATAAGATGAGATCATCCCTCACCAGTATAGGTATAATAATTGGCGTATCATCTGTAATAATAATGATAGGTGTTGGCAACAGCGCTAGAATTGCAGTTCGACAAAAAATCTATACCTATGGCGCCAATGCTTTATCAGTCTATAAATCCTTTAAACCCCTTACTAAGAGGGATGTTGAGAATATTAGAAGGATGTTCCCTCAAGTGAAGTATATTACTCCATTGATATATAAATCATACACTCCAGTTAAGTTTAGAAATAAATTTATGTTGAGCAGGGTACATGGAGTTAATAATGATTTTTTTAAGATTAAGGATTGGCAACTGCAATATGGCAGGTATTTTTCTGATCTTGATATCTCATCTACAGATAAGGTGGTTGTAATAGGGAATACTGTTAGAATAGAGTTTTTCGGTTATACAAATCCAGTTGGGAAGGTAATAATAATCCAAAATGTTCCATTTAAGGTAATTGGATCACTGATTGAGACTGGGCAATCCTTTTCCGGTAGAGACTTTGATAATCTGCTGGTAATGCCATATACTACTGCTGAAATAAAGATAACAGGTGCTAAAAAGTATGATCAGATAAATGTAGCAACCTATTCATCAGAGATGGTTGAGGAAATAGCTGATTCCTTAAGAGATTATTTCAGGAGGAGGCATTCCATTCCTCCAGGTCAGCCTGATGATTTTAGAATAGAAACCAGTAAGGAAAAATTGAAAATAGCAGAGTACATATCTGGCTCGCTTTCAATATTATTGGCTTTTATCGCCTCTATCTCTCTATTCGTGGGTGGTGTCGGAATTATGAATATTATGTTGGTATCTGTCAGTGAGCGAACAAGGGAGATCGGCATACGAATGGCAATAGGTGCTAAAAAGAGGGATATATTAACACAATTCTTAATAGAGTCAATTACCCTTAGCTCTGCTGGTGGGGTTAGTGGAATTATATTAGGATTATTTGTATATTACCTCATTGTATATTTTGTTGATTGGCCATTTCTATTTTCCTTTACTTCCGTTTTTATTTCCTTCTTTTTCGCTTGTGCTGTGGGTATTTTCTTTGGTTATTATCCAGCTTATAAAGCAGCAAATTTAAGTCCTATTGAGGCACTCAGGTATGAATAGTATTGCAGAATGTCATTGTTTCAGTTTTTAATCCGCTCTAGTAATAATATATAGATGAACTAGTGCAAATCCTCATATGAATTTACAATCATTTACCTACCTATGTATAATTGAGAATAATCATTTCGATATCTTTACTAATTTTTTTATTTTAATCAATACGTAAATGGAAAAAATTTCTTACTACTATTAAGACATAATCCATTTATTTCCGATAAATTAAACAACTTAAGATGGTTTACTTAACTGCAATGGTTAATAATATTCCTATCGTAGCAAAATATTGTAATTAAATAGTAACCTGGTAATCCAATTATATACTTATTTGAGTGCTGATTATAACATTAAAGAGTGTAATTAATTAGAAGAGGATAGAAAAATATGTTATAGGAGAACTCAATTGAAGGATATCAAAGAAATAACCAGGTTTAAAAGATTTTTACAGATAGAAAAGGGATTATCACAAAATTCCATATATTCATATACCTATGATATTAAAAAATTTGATGATTTTCTATCTAAAAAAAACAAGGATATTTTATCAGCCACTCGCGAAGATGTTAAACAGTTTTTAATTTTTGAAAAAAATAAAAAAAATAATTCCTCAAGAACCCTTGCCCGATCTCTTGTAGCTATAAGACAGTTCTATGATTTTATTTCAGCAACCACTGGAGATATTGAAAACCCTACCAATAAAATTGAAAATCCTCAGGTAGAAAAAAAGCTACCAGATTTCCTGACTGTAAAGGAGATTGAAAAGCTCTTCAACTCTATCTCAACTGATAATTATTATGAACTAAGGGATAAAGCATTATTTGAACTCCTTTATTCCTGTGGATTAAGGATATCGGAAGCAGTTGAATTGCTCTTTGCTAATATTGATTTTGAGCATAAATTTATTAGGGCTAAGGGGAAAGGGAATAAGGAGAGATTAGTACCCATGGGCGATAGGGCAGTAAACATATTGAAAAAATACATTGAAAAATCAAGACCAATAATATTGGGGGATCGAACCAGTGAGTATCTCTTTGTTAGTAAAAAGGGATCCATGCTAAATAGAAAGTCTGTTTGGAGATTGCTTAAAGGTTATGTTACTAAGGCTAATATTAAAAAAAATATAACACCTCATACCCTTAGACATTCCTTTGCAACACATCTAATTGAGAATGGAGCTGATCTCCGATCTGTGCAGGAATTACTTGGTCATATGGATATATCAACAACACAGATATATACTCATCTTGCGAGGAAGAAGCTGAAGGAAATACATAAAAAATATCATCCTAAAGGGTGAATCAGTGTATCGAACAATATTATTATATAAATGAAGTGATTTTGGTACTAAAGGAGTTTTAATTTGAGGTTAATAAATTAATTTAAAATATAACATAAAATCATTTTACCTCCATCCTCAATTGCATGCTAATTGGTATAAGAATCCCTAGGGAAATCCCTATTGAATCCTACTTATATAATAAAAACTGAGATTTTATTACATTGAAATATCAATTAATACTACATTACAATAATAGATATTTAGCAATATTATTCATTATCACTATAATGATAACCTCTTGTGCCCCGTCAAAAGAATTCTTATTAAAAAGAAGCAGCAGCATTGGTATTGAAAATGGATATATAAGGGTATTGATTAAGAAGATGGATTCAAGAGTCATGTTGTTTTCTAAATCAAGGATGAAGATTACAGAAATTGATAATAGAGAAATAAAATATAATTGCAAGGGTAGGAAGATATATTTTTATCCTGAAAAACTTAAAAAATCGATATTGATTGAATCATGGGGGTCGCCAATATGCGTGGATGGAAAGTATTATAGGGGGGCAATAAAACTATATAATGTTCTTGGAAAAATATATGTAATTAATGTTGTAAGCATGTCAGAATACCTATATAGTGTAGTTCCCAGTGAGATATCGAGTTCATGGGATATTGAAGCAATTAAAGCTCAGGCTGTTGCTGCAAGGACATATGCCTTTTATCATTTTATGAAGAGAAGATCTATGTATGATTTAGACGCTACCATCAATTTTCAGGCTTATAAAGGCATTTCAGTTGAATCAGGAATAACAAAAAGGGCAGTTGATGAAACCTGTGGAAAGATAGTTATTTTTAATAATAAACCTATACTTGCTTTTTTCCATTCAACCTGCGGCGGTAAGACCAGCGATGATAAATATGTATGGAATGGCGATGATAAGATTTATTTATGTGAAGTGGGTTGTGATTATTGTAAGGACTCCCCGCATTATCAATGGAAGGATAAGATAACGCTTTATGAGATAAGACAATTATTAAAAAAGAGATATGGGGCGGTTGGAATAATATCGGATATAGTTTTTAGAAAGAAGAGTGGTAGGATCTGTTCAGTAATAATAAGACATAAAAATGGGAATGTGAGGATGACTGGAAATGATTTTCGATTGCTCTTTTCACAGCAAAGAGTAAAGAGCCTCTTTTTTTCAGCAACAAAGGTAAGGGATGGACTCATCCTTCATGGTCATGGCTGGGGTCATGGAGTGGGGATGTGCCAGTGGGGTGCAAAGGGTATGGCTGAGAAAGGAGCGGGTTATAAAGTAATACTTAAGCACTATTATAGGGGGACAAGAATAATCGATACCCTAAGAACAAGATATGCTAGGCGATAAAACCTATACTTTAAATGATTTCAATTTTCAACTTCCATCGGAGCTAATAGCACAATATCCATCTGATAAGAGGGAGGAATGCAGACTCTTTGTCTTGGATAGAGATTCTGGCAGATATCATCATAGGGTCTTTCATGAAATAGAGGACTTTTTAGTGAAGGGTGACGTGCTTGTTTTGAATGATGCAAGGGTTATCCCTGCTCGCATTCTGGTTACCAAGGAAAGCGGGGGGGTAGTTGAAACTATTTTAGTGAATCATCTATTCAATAACAGATGGCTTGTGTTGTGCAATAGAACGAAGAGACTCAAGATCAATAAATTTTTAACTTCAGTTGCTGATCCTTCAGTAAAATTCAAGGTTCTAAGAAGGGTTGAGGATTATATTGAAGTAGAAACTAATGTTGAACTGAATGAGGTTGTATTGAATAGAATTGGAGAAATCCCCTTGCCACCCTATATCAGGAGAGATGTTAATGAGTATGATAAAGAGCGGTATCAGACAGTTTACTCTAATAGGGTAGGGGCCGTGGCATCTCCAACCGCAGGTTTGCATTTTACTAAAGAGTTGATGAAGAGACTAATTGCCATGGGAGTTATCATTATCTATATAACACTATATGTTTCGTGGGGTACTTTCCAACCTGTGCGAGAGAATGATTTAACAAGGCATAAGATGTATAGCGAGAGGTTTTATATACCTGAGGAATCGATTAAGGAGATCAATAGGGCTAGAAGCGAAGGAAGGAGGATTGTTGCAGTGGGGACCACCTCCCTTAGAACCCTTGAAAGCACATTTGATAATAGTCTCAATTCATCAGTTTCTGGTGAAACAGATATTTTTATCTATCCTCCCTATAAAATCAGATCTATCGATGCCTTGATAACTAATTTTCACACCCCAAATTCAACACTTCTAATGCTAGTGTCTGCATTTGCTGGCTATGAAAGAATTATGGATGCTTATAAAGAGGCGATTGATATAAGATACAGGTTCTTTTCATATGGTGATGCTATGTTGATTCTATGATCTATCTCACCTATTATCATTTATCGATTATAGACTGCATCGAGTTTCAACAAGCTATAGGGATGTTTATAAACACATAATATTGTGATAGTAGTATGAGAGTAAAAGATTTGATTAAAGCATTGAATGAGAGATTTCCATTGCATCTACAGGAGGCCTATGACAATGCTGGAGAACAGATATCATTTAGGAATAACATTGTAGATGGTATCTTGATATCTTTGGATCTGAATGAGGAAGTGATCAAAGAAGCAATAGAAATGGGATGTTGTATAATTGTTACTCACCATCCCTTTTTCTTTAAACCCCTCAGAAGGATTACAAGCGGAGAACCAAAGTCAGAGATGTTGATAAAATTAATTGTAAGGGGGATAAGTCTTTATTCAGCTCATACAAATCTTGATAAAATTTATTATGATAAATTAGCAGATGTTCTTGGCGTATACAATAGGAGATTATTGATTAAAACAGATATTTCTAATGATTCAATGGATTATGGATTTGGCATATATGGAGAATTGAATAGGGTTATAACCATGGAGCATCTTTTGAATATTGTAAAGGATAGGTTGAAACTGAAATATCTGATCTATTCTGGTGACAAGCATAAGAGCATAAGCAGGCTAGCCTTAATCAATGGGGCTGGTGGTGGGATGATTGAGAAGATATTGGCAGAATATAATCTAGACTGCATAATCACTGGCGATGTAGGATATCATCCTGGGAAGATCGCTCAAGATTATGATGTATCAATAATAGATGCAGGGCATTATGGCACAGAGCGAATATTATTAGATTTTTTAAAGTTGGAAATCCAAGACTGCTTGACAAAAATCGGTGCAGGTAGTGACATAAGAATATATATTTCAGAGAAGGAAGAGAGTCCATTCAAGATTCTAACCTAAATTCTAATGAATAAAGATATAAATATAATGATTGAGTTACAAAAATTCTGGGATAATATTATTGTGAGTGAGGAGGAAATTGAGAGAAGCAACAAATCTATATCGATTTGGAATCAAAAGGTTGAGGAGAAGAAGAAGGGAAGGGTAGATCTTTCAAGTGAAATCAAAAATATTAAAATGACCATTAATCAAAAGGAGATCGAGTTAACTGAAAAGGAAGAGAAGTCTTTAAAATTAGAAGATAGAAGAAATATTCTAAAAACCGAAAAAGAGCTACAAGCGCTTGAAAGTGAACTTAAAAAGATACTTACACAAAAAAACTCGCTGGAAGAGGAATTAATTGAATTATTCGATAAAAATGATGATATGGAATCCGAGTTAAGTGTAATGAATTCTGAGTTAGAAGAATCGATAAGCAGAGCAGATAAGGATATTGAAAATCTAAAAAATGGAATTGATAGATATAGTGAATCAATAGAAGAGAATAAAAAAAAATTTGAAGAATTAGTAACACAATTATCTGTGGATGTTAAATCCAGGTTTATAAAGCTGATTAAGTCCTCAAATAACAAAGCTATTGTATCTCTTGAAGAGGAAACATGTGAAGGATGTAATTTTAAGATTCCTTTTCATATAGTGATGGAGGTCTTAAAGGGAGACCAAGTCATTACATGTACAAATTGTGGTAAATTTATATATAGAAAGTCTTCATAGGGTATTATGCGTCCTGTTCCTTTTGTATCGCATAGCCTATTATCTCTGTTAAGGATTGTATGAAATATGCTTTTGAGTATTGATAGGGTATTGCAGTTATTAACAGAGGGCAAGAGTGTCCAAAAGATATCAGAGATGGCTGAAGTTGAAGTAAAAGATGTCTATGGTTTAATTGATGAAGCGAGAAAATTATTAGCTGCTAGCAATAGGGATAAGGTAAAGAGAAAAATAATTATTAAAAAAAGGGAAGCTATTCAAAATGATACTCTTCCTGTGAACATTTCAGAAAATAGCGAAGATAATAAGGTTAGTGAGATATTTGATGGAGCAGAGTTGTCAATGATTCCCCTTGAGTCCTCTTTAATAATGTATATAGATGGCGCCTCAAAGGGTAATCCCGGCCCAGCTGGATTGGGTATTGTAATAAACGATGATAATGATAGACAGATCGGGACGGTCTCATCCTATTTAGGGATAGGGACTAACAATTATGCGGAATATATGGCTCTAATAAGGGCTTTGAAGATTGCACATTACTTTAAAACAAAGATTTTGAAGATCAGGACAGATTCTGAACTTGTAGTTAAACAGATTAAGGGTGAATACAGGGTTCTTAGCAAAAATATATTACCATTGTATAATGAAGCCCTTCGACTGAAAAAAAGGATAAATAGCGTCCAGATTGAGCATGTTACACGCTCCCTTAATGATAGGGCTGATTATTTAGCAAATAAAGCTTTGTCAATATCTAATAAATAGTAATAGAAATAATATATCCCAAATTCATATGAACTTTGTCTTGATTTACCCCAAATAATAATGAAATCCCAATGGAAAGTTAAGAGTATTGATGATCAGACTGTTAGTGGACTATCCAAGGTCTTTCTTATTGATTATAATCTTGCCTCCCTTCTCTACGTGAAGGGTATCAATAACCTCGTTGATGCATATCACTTCATATATCCCAGCCTCTCCAACCTTTTTAGTCCATTCCTCATGAAGGGGATGATTGATGCAGTTAATAGGATTAGAGGTGCTATCATAAACAATGAGCGTATTGGCATATTCTCCGATTCCGATTTAGATGGGCTTACATCATTGACTATTATGTTAAACCTCCTCCAGAGGATTGGAATTCAATCTTGTTACCGTTATCCAATTGAGGATGAGGATTATGGACTAAGCATTGAAGCGATCGATGAGTTTTATGAGAAGGGCGTGGAATTAATTATTACTCTCGATTCTGGCATTCGAGATGTAAAAGAAATAGAATACGCAAAACAACTGAATATAGATGTCATTATCTGTGATCATCATGAACCAGGTAATGTGACGCCCGATGCGATCATTGTAAACCCAAAGCAGGATGGATGTAACTATCCCTTTAAGGAACTGGCAGGAGTAGGAGTAGCCTTTAAGCTATGTCATGGGATACTGATGAGTTACCTGCGTAGTTACAACAAGCTCTTTGTGCTTATTACTGAGGATGATAATGCAATAAATTTTACTTATATTAGAAATGGTATTATTGAAAAGAACAATACCCTTGAGTATGATGATTTTCTAAATGACATAAACGAAGTACTCAGGAAAGATGAAAATATTATTCTATATGATAACGATAATAAGGAGTTTTTCAGGAACTTATGTGTAAATAGAAATATCTATGATATCCATCGTTTGATGGAAGATGTATTAAAGAATGACAACTCTCCCTATAAATCCGATTGCGATTGTTTATATTTTGAAGTATTCAATAATAACAGGGATATTCTAAATAATCTATTTGCAGAGGTCGAGCATAATCATTCATCAAAGATACTGGAATTTATTGATGAATCTATTGGTCTTGTATCAATTGGAACAATAGCTGATATTGTGCCGATAGTGTATGAAAACAGGACCATCGTCTTTCATGGGATTAAATCCATAAGTTCTACCCAGCATCCCGGACTATCCCTATTACTAAAAAGGATAAATAAGGATGTAAACTCAAACAGTATAGCATGGGAGATAGCTCCTTTATTGAATGCTCCCGGAAGATTTGGCAAGGGTGGTCTAACGGCCGAATTCTTTCTTGAGAGGGATGTAAACAAACTTGAATCAATTTTGGATGAGATTAGTATCCTGAATGATGAGAGGAAGAGGATTGTATCAGACATTTATAATTCTATACTTAGTGATATTGAGGTTGGGAAAATAGCGGTTGATAAGGGCCTTTTGTTTATACAATCTGAAAAAATACCCGAGGGATTATCAGGTTTATTGGCAGGTCAATTGTCAGAAGCAGTAAATATGCCTGTGATTGTTGTTTCCACTGCTGGCAACAAGAGATTTGTAAAGGGTTCTGGGAGGACTGTGGGTAATTTTGATTTCTTCTCTTATGTTGAACCCTATTCACATATGTTTGAAAAGATTGGTGGACATGCGCAGGCCTTTGGTTTTTTAGCAAGGGAAGATACTGTAAAAGATATCATTGAAAAGATTGAAATTATAATTGGAAATAGCTTTATAGGAGAGAATGAATATGCTATTGATCTAGAGATCCCAATAAGTAGAATAGATATTGATTTTATTAGAAACCTATCGATGTTCGAGCCTTATGGCTATAAAAATGAGAAGCCGATCTTTTTGACAAAGGGGCTTGTATTGAAAAATTTTCATAGGTTTGGAAAAAATAAGAATCATGGTAAATTTTTATTTCATGATAACCATCTAGTTGAGGCAATAGGATGGAATATGGCAGATAGGATGGAGAAGTATTCAGAGAGAGAGGATATTGATATTATCTATAGATTGGAGAACAACGAGTATAACAATCTAATTTCACCTAGGATGATTATTGTAGATATGGATCATAATCAATATACAGATTCCTTTGATTAGTGTTCCACTAATAAGATATCAATCTAAAACAAAATTGTATATATAAATTTATGTATATGTGATTGCATGTCCATCTTTGTGTTTAACATTATTCTTAAAACATTAAATATACAGCACCTCCCTCAATGAAGGAGGATTGAGGCGTGATTTTTGTATATACATTTATGATATTATGTTGACAAACTCTGATTATATCCTTATAATTATAATTACACAATATAAAAATACTATGTAATTAATGTTTGACTTTTTTATATTCAATAGTTATCCTAATAATAATTACAATACCAATATAATTTTAATATAAAGGACTTGCCATGGATATCGATATAAAAGATAATAATGATGTGGTAACTGCTGTTATAAGTGGTGATATTGAAATGATGATAATAAAGGAGTTTAAAACTAAACTTCTTGATATTGGTAAAAGTATGGATAAGGATATTGAGATTGATCTTTCAAATGTTGATTACATTGATTCATCTGGTATTGGAGTTCTTATCACTCTTTTAAAAATGCAAAAGGGTAAGGGTAAATCTTTAAAGATCAATAAAATTAGTCCAAAAGTATTGGATATATTGAAATTGAGTTCATTATCTGATGTATTTGATCTATGAATTGCCTTGATCGGAATACGGTTAATCTAACTTTATAGTATGCAGTGTGATATACAGGGAATAAGGGTTGGCATAGGGTATGATGTTCATCCCTTTTCTAATAACAGGAACTTGGTAATTGGGGGAGAGAACCTCGACTATAAATATGGTTTAGCTGGACATTCCGATGCAGATGTCTTAGTTCATGCTATAATAGATTCCTTATTAGGGGCTGCGAATCTGGGAGATATAGGTATTCTATTCCCTGACAATGACAAGAAATATAAGGATATAAAGAGTATTGAGCTATTAAAGCATGTAAATAAAATTCTTGTTACAAATTCTATAAGTATAATAAATATTGACTCAACCCTGATTTGTGAAGAGCCCAAGATCGCCACATATGTCGATAAAATGAAGGAGAATATTTCCGCTGCTCTAAATGATCTTGCAACTGATAGAATTGGAATAAAGGGAAAGACTTCCGAAAAGCTTGGATTTATAGGTAGAGGCGAAGGAATAGCCGCTTACGCTGTATCATTGATTTGCTTAGGTGTTTAGCTACATTTTTTTCTACTACTTTAATTATAACACCATTATTGATTGATGTACAAGAAAACATAAGTACTAATAATTCACATATCTTGGACCTCTTGTATCGCTTATTACTTTTTATATCTTCCAGATATAACAAATTTACCCTACCACTTCCTCAACACTAACATCTCATATTCCAGTCTTAGGCAGTAATTTTCACAAATATTAAACCAAGATAATGAAATTTTTTATGAAAATACTATCATTTTTTTTGCCTTTCTGTTAATACATCGATACTTTATTTATTAGATAAATTATATATATGTTTAATTAGGAGGCAAACAAATAATATAATAAATTTAATATATATTTTTTTATATTTAAATACCAACAACCTAAAATGATAAAAGGAGATGATCTCATGATTAAGTATGATCCAAATTGTGTTAAGAGAGCTGATATAGTAATTGGAATTCCTTCATATAACGAAGCTGATAATATAGCATTTGTCGTTGAAAAAAGCGCTCAGGGTCTTCAAAAGTATTTCCCCAATTATTCAAGTGTGATAATCAATGTTGACAACAATTCGCCAGATGACACTCGCGGTGCATTCTTGAAATCAACAAGCGCAATCCCAAAGATATATATCTCTACATCGCCAGGGATAAAGGGTAAAGGAAATAATTTCTTTAACCTATTTAAGGAAGTCTTTAGGTTAAAGGCCAAGGCTGTAGTGGTAATAGATGCTGATATTGTTAGTATTACACCTGAATGGATACGCGATTTGGCAAATCCAATACTTAACGATGGTTTTGATTTTGCGACACCCCTTTATTCACGAAATGAGTATGACGGCACTATTACCAATAACATCGTATACCCGCTTGTCTATGGACTGCTTGGGAAGAATATTCGTCAACCAATTGGTGGTGATTTTGCTTTTTCATACAGACTTGGTAAGTATTTTTTACAGCAACACTGGCATAAGACAACACTTCAGTATGGTATTGATATATTTATGACATTGAATGCAATTATAGGTGATTTTAAAACCTGTCAAGTGGGTTTAGGGGCGAAGGTGCATAAGCCCAGCGCGCCAAAATTAGGTCCCATGTTTAGTCAGGTGGTTGGTACACTATTTGAGATTTTATTAACAAACAAAAATAGATGGCAGAATGTATGCGATATTGAAACTCTACCCTTTTATGGTCAAAACGTTTTTACAGAACCTCAGAGCTTGAGTGTGGATTACAAGACTATGAAAGAAACAGCAAAAGGTGAGTTTAAAATCAATAGAGAGATCCTTGAGCGTTCCTTAAGTCCGGATACCTTTACCAAGCTCGATGATATGTTCGATTCTGGTAAAATAGATATATCGGCTGATTTATGGGCAAAGATGATATTTGAACTGATATATGCATATGACACTACTAATTCCAGTTCCTTTCTAATTGAGGCGATGAAACCTCTCTATTTCAGCCGTGTCCTATCATTTTATAGACAGACCCTCGATCTTGATCACTATCTATCTGAGCAGGAGATACAAAGACAGGCAAAACATTTCTATAATATGAGACAGTATTTAATGAATAGGTATCAGTATCAGGAGGCTGTTGCGGTCTAAATATAGGTCAATGAGTCTGACATATTATATACTGAAAACGACTGAATATGCCCCTCTTGCTACTTTAAGTGAGAGGGGTTTTACATTCTTTTTTAATTGTGTACCAAGATAATAAAACCTAGGGATAATACAATTTAGATTTTGAAGAGCCCCTCTCCCTTCTTTTTGGATGTTGCTCTTTCGTAATCTTCATAATCGACAAAGGTTAGATTGGGTAATTTTCTTTTCATTCGTATAACAATCTCATGACTCTTTGCGCCACCTTTTGCATCTTTTGAAGTGATATACTTAACTTCCCTTTTGCAATTGGGACATTGCTTTATATCCGTTAATTTGATGCCAATCTCCTTGCACCCCGGGCAGTAGCCAAACATGTCATCCACTATCAATATTTTATCCTCAATATCCTTAATATCAACCTCGCTCCAGATTCTTAAGAATTCCATCCCTTTCTCCTTGATAGCATTATAATAGTAATTTTAAATAAAATGATGATTAAAGAAGTCTGTTGTCAATATATAATGTTGCATCTTATGTATCGCTTCAATTATGCGAGACATTGCTGACACTATAAAATGTGAATTGATGTACATACATTGAAATATCAATTAATCAATCATTGATAATGGATTAATTTCTTGTAATAATTAGTTCCTTATTGATTATATCAATATTCTAGTACATTTAATTTTAATAATACCCATTTCATACATTATTTATTCTTTATACATCATAATAATACAAAGATGAAATATTATAACAACTTTTGTTGACTCATAATAAAACCATACTTATCTTTAAGGTGAGGGTCTATGAATTTTTTTAAAATTTTTAATTATCTAATAGCATTATCCTTTATTGGATTGTTTGTATTTTATCTCTTTATTGAAGATATACACGCTGAGAAGAACATTATTATGAACAACCAAATCCTCGCTTTGGAGGAGTTGGATGATTACGAGGAGTATGATGAATTAGAAGATGATGATGATTCAGAGGAATATGATGATTCTGAAGAGTCCTTCTTTGATGATGCAGAAGGATCTTTTATAGAGTATAAACTAAACGGCTTTATAGAAATTGAAAATGTTATAAGCACCTATAAGGAGCAGGAATTAAAGGATACCAACAAGAAAAATGAGATTCGCAAAAACATCAAGTTTAATTTGGGCACTGAGTATCTGAAACTCCGGATGGATATGAATATATATGTTAACTCAAACATTATTGATGAATGTGTAAATGATGAATATATTTACACTGAAGATTTTGAAGTCTCAAGGAATTTGAGGCTCTCCAATAAATCCTTTGAGGTCAGCTTTAATGAACTCTTTATCGGTTTTGGTGCTGAAAGATTCAGGTTGAGGGTGGGCAATCAAATATATGCATGGGGAACTGCTGATACTCTTAATCCTACTACATATTTCAATCCGATGAATGCAAGAGAGCTTTTCTTGGTTGATGAAGATGAAATGAGGGTGGCTGTGCCATCCTGTTCCGGGATGATATTCTTTAACAATTTAAACCTAGAGATTGTTTTTGCTCCTGTTCATGTTCCGATGCTCATCGCTGCAAGCGACAATTTCTGGGCATTTAAATACGAAGAGGAGCCATTCCCAGTGAATATTTCCGAACCAGATAAACTAGAAATTGATCCATCCAATTATGCCTATGGCGGTAGGCTTTCCTGCAGCATTTGGGGGACAGATTTATCAATAAGCGGATATCATGGCCCGGACATAGAGCCATTAATGGTGCCTATGCGCACTAATTATTTACCTTATAATGAACCGGTCACTCTTGTAGTGGATTCTAAATACTATATCACCAATTATTTTGGATTCGATTTTTCAAAAAGTGTTGGCCCCTTTACCCTTCAATTCGAAATAGCCTACTCTCCAGATAGGAGTGGTATTGTTGACCAGGGAAATTTGGAAGAGATTAGCGATCCAGAAGAATTAGAATTACCCTTTGTAGTGAAAAAATCAAAGTATTTATCCTATTCAGCGGGTTTTAACTACTATGTGCCGTTAAATAGGATACTGGAGGGGCATGAGGGTGAAACTGTGCTATTGTTAGAGTGGCATGAAGCCCTATATTTTGATAATGAACTAATGCCTCCCACAATAACAGATATGATTGCCACAGGACTAACGGATAGTTTTTTCTCAAGTCAACTTAACATATTTATTATGGGAATGATCGATACAAAGAATAAGGCATTGCTCTTTCTGCCAAAGATTGGTTTTGACTTTATGAATGGATTTACAATAGACCTGTCCTATGGATATATAAAAGACTTTAAGGATGATGAAGAGATTAACATGGAGGAAATCTCTTTATTCTCTTTTTATAGAGATAATGATGTAATTATCCTGGAAGCTCGCTATGAGTATTAAAAGTAGTTTATCGATTGTCCTTTTGAATCATTAAGAAGCATTCCAAGTCTATTTATTATAGATAGAGGTTTATCTTAATAAGGAGGAGAGTAATAATGAAAGTAAAAATTTTACACTGTTTTGTCCTAGCTTTATTTATTATATCCTTCAATTCCTGCGGCAAAGAAAAGAATAACGAGATTTATCTATCCGGAACACTTGAGATTGAGGATGATATACTAGGCCCGGCATTTCTGGCAATAGCCACAACGGATGATTTTGATAAAATTGAGAATGATCCACAGAATCATATTATCGGGATCTACTCTGTTGAGCCGTATGACTATGATTTCTATCTGGATATTTCTGATACTGAATTGAGTACTGGGCAGGAGGTATTCATCTTTGGATTTGTAGATAATGATTATATTTATGAAATTCCAAATCCTACTGAGGGCGATTATGTAGGGTTCTATTTTCAAAAGGAGAATTGGCAAACCTCCTATATACTCAAAGAGGGCTATAATGACAACATAAACATCAGAGTCAATAGAAGGGTCTATGACTTTGATGCTGAGGTCTCAGGCACCATTCAGGGAGACTACAGCGGCGACGTAATACTTGTGGCATATGCTGGAGAGTTAAATTCTTTTAATTTCAATGACTTTGATATTGATGGGATTGTGGGATACAAAAGAACCTATAAAAGTGGATCTCCTTTGCCCTATACAATGAAAATAATGCCCTATGGTCATAATGTACCCATTGAGAATGTATTTCTAATAGCTATGTATGATAAAAACAGTAATGGTAAACCCGATGGCAATGATATGATCGGATTCCATTCTGAAGAAGAGAACCAACTTCCCACATTAATAACAATAAATAATGGCTCAATATCCAATAAACACATTGAAACGAAGATGACGCTCCCCGTCCCATCTGGATATGATCATCCTGTTTATGGAAGCTTCAATATGCCTGAGGGAGAGGTTTACTGTAATGATTCCGAATTCGTTTATATAATTATAGCTGAGACAGATGATCCTAATAAGATTATGGATGATCCATTAAATGCGGTAAAATATTTTGAAAAGATCCCATTACCAGAGATGAAAACTGATACAGTAGATTTCAACATTATGCTATCTGAAACAGATCTTGAGGCTGGAGATAAAATTTTCATCTTTGCGCTCTGGGAAAAGGATTCTGTTGCAGGATTCCCATACCCTACGAAAGGGGATTATGTCGGGTTTTATATTAATACTGAGGCTATGACTCCACAGTATACCCTAAGAAATGATGGCAACGAAAATATACAATTCAAGATCAATCGAAGGGTATATGATTATGAATCTGAGATAAGCGGCTCCATCTCAGGGAGTGATACCGGTGAATTAACCATTGTGGCATATGCTGGCGAGATCAACTCCTTTGATCTTAAGAATGCCATTGATTTTGATTCTGTAATAGGATTTCAGACAATCTATAAGGATAAGACCAACCTAGATTATAACTTAAAGATATTGCCCTATGGAAAGGATGTGCCAATCAATAATGTCTATGTCATAGCCTTCTTGGATAAGAATGGGAATGGCATCCCCGATGGCAAGGATATAGTAGGTTTTCATACAGAGGATGAACATCATCTTCCTGCTCTGCTAACAATAAATAAGGGCGCATTGGCAAATAAGAAGATAGAGATGCTAATGGAGTTACCCGATCCGGCTGGATATGATGTTCCCCTTAGTGGCAGTTTTGAAATACCTGAAGGGGTAGTCCTTAATGACGATCCGACTAAGGCTTTATTCCTCTTGGTTGCTGCTACAGATGATCCGAATGAAATTTTTGAGAACCCATTGGGCACGGTTAGATACTTTGAGAAGATTCAGCCAATGACGACTGGCACAAATGAGATTGACTTCCTCATCTCCTTGACTGAGACGGATAATGTTGCAGGTGATGATGTCTTTATAATGGCCTATTTGGATATGAACTACCATGCAGGATTATCCTTCCCTGGCGATGGGGATTATGTCGGCTTTTATATGAATGCTGAGGAATTTAGTCCCACTTATAAGCTTAAGGAAGTTGAAAACGATCAGATAAACTTCAAACTTGACCGGAAAGCCTATTCCTTTGATTCTGAGATAAATGGAACGATTATTGGAGACGATGCTGGTGAACTTACTATCGTTGCATATGCCGGTGAAATAAACTCCTTCGATTTGGAGAATGCAATAGAATTCGATGCTGTCATCGGTTATCTAAAGACAGAAAAGAAAGGCTTTGATCTGGATTATACACTTAAAATCCTCCCATTTGGATCAGACGTTCCTGTTGAGGATGTATTTATAATCTCTTTTCTCGACAATAATTATAATGGCAAACCCGATGGTGGGGACAAGGTTGGATTCTACATTAAGGAACAACAAAACTCTGGGTACACAATGCAGGTTCCCAGTACAATCAGAGTTGATGAGGGTCAATTGAATAACATCGACATGAAGATGCTATTCAATATCCCCATACCCTCTGGGTTCAACATCTCCCTTGAGGGCAGCTTTGAAAAACCCGATGGATATAATGAGAACTCTCCTCCGGTATTTTTAATGGTTGCTCAGGCTGATGATATTGCAATAATGTTTGAGGATCCCTTGAATGCGATTAAATACTTCTATAAGATGCCCCCTGGAGTGAACACCTTTAATATTGATCTATCTATCACAGATATTGTACCCGGAGATCCAGAAGACCTTAAGGATGATGTCGTAATATTAGCCATTTGGGATAAGGATTCAGATGGGGGATTTCTTGATCCAACGGAGGGTGACTATGTTGGATATGTGCAGAGTAATGAGGCTTATGCATATTCTGTAAATCTTCAAGATGGGGTTAATACTATCCCATCAAATGGATTTGAGTTTAAATTGAATAAGAGGTTTTACCAACATAACTCGTCAGTTACATTCTGGTTAGATAAGGGTCTATTTTCAGGAGGATTATACGATGGAGACAATATAATGATAGTAGCTATTCATAAGGATGGAGTCAATTATTCCAGTATGGAGATGGATATAGATTATGTGATTGCAAATATGACATTTGACGCAAAATTTGGACAAGAGAATAAATTTAATCTTAAGATTTTTCCTATAATATATGAAGGGATACCAGTACAGGAACCCTTTGCCATTGATGATATATTTATCTTTGCGATTCATGACAGCAACAGAAATGAATCACCGGACGAGGGGGAGCGTCTCGCCTTCTACTGGTATTGCCCATTCTGGTTTCTATATCTTCCAGATTATTGGGATTTATTTGATGAGGAGAATCTTTTAAGTAGGAGTATAAGATTTTCTGAGTTTTTTACTCTTTAGCCTAAACAACGAAAATCCAAAGGCGCATCAATCAATGTCGTAAAAGTTCTCACTCCCTTATCAATTGTTGACGCCCCATTTAACGTCACTTCCTCTGCTTCAATGTATCCTCAGTTAAAGGTAGCAAATAGTCCATTTCTACCCCCACTCTGTGAATAGTTATTAGAAATGTATGCATATGATAAAAAAATGTCTTGATTTCTCAAATTATTAATTTATTAATCTTATTCAAAAGGATAGCAAATACTATACTCAATATGGCTAATCTCTCTTAATATGTTTCATTATTGATAATTGAAAGCTTATTGTGTGGGAGATATCTCAACAAATGGGAGAGACATCATGATCCATAATCAGAGCCCCTCAGCTTCCTATTACAATATAATCATACAATGATATGAAATGACCTCTCATTTATATATATAGAATATTCATTAGAACACATATATAAGAAATATCAAATCAAAGACACTTCTTTTCCTAAGTATAATGTTTATATGGGGGCATATTATGAATGCAAAAATATTATATATTCTGTTTATTATTCTTATAGTAATTTCTTCTCATTCCTGCGGAGAGGAGGAAAACAATAACCAGATTTTTATATCAGGCAATCTTGAAATAGATGAAGGGATATTCGGCACTGCATTTATGGTTATTTCCAGGGCTGTTGATGATTTTGAAGTGATAGAAGAAAATCCTCAAGACTTTATCATTAAGATTGTGGCAGTAGAACCGATTGACCATTCATTTAACATTGATCTATCAGAATCCTCCTTACGACCAGGGGAAGAGGTTCTGCTCTTTGGATTTGTTGATAAGGATTATAATTATGGCATACCGAATCCCACTGAGGGAGATTATGTGGGGTTCTACATTGATAGAGACGATTATTCGCCATACTATGTCCTCAAGAGCGGGCATAATGAAGACATTTCAATTGATATAAACAGAAGTGTTTATGACTTTGAGGCTTACATCTCAGGCACTATAGATGGGGATTACAAGGGCGAAATAATGGTTGTGGCATTTACTGGCGAGATGCCATCTATGAATATCGATGATTTTGACATAGATGGTGTAATCGGATATAAGAAGCTAACAAAGGCCGAATCCCCTGTATCATTCTCAATGAAGATAATGCCTTATGGTTATAATGTTCCCATTGAAAATGTATATCTCATTGCAATGTTCGATGAGAACGCAAATGAGAAACCCGATGCGGGCGACATGATTGGATTCTATTCCGATGAGTATAATAATCTCCCTACAAAGCTAACGATTCGTGAGGGAATTTTAGATAATAAACACATCAACTTTGATATCGATAAGGTAATTAGACTAGCTGAACCATCGGGATATGATATCCCCCTTTGCGGGAGCATGGAATTGCCGGATGGAGAAATCTACGATGAGGAGTCTAATCCAATCTATATAGCTGTAATTGAAGCCGATGATCCGATGGTACTCCTCGACAATCTCGAGGACTTCAGTGTTGCAATGAAATATCTGAAATGCTTTGAAAAGGTCCAACAGCCAAAGAATGGGACCCAGATAATAGAATACAATATTGACCTCTCTGAGACGGACCTAAATGCGGGAGACGAAATCTTAATTTTTGCCATGTGGGACATGAATTATGCTGGTGGATTACCCTCGCCACTTACGCCTGGTGACACTGTGGGGTTTTATATTAACCTCAGTGCCTTTAGTCCCACCTATAGGCTTCGGGATGACTCAAATAATAATATTGATTTTAAGCTGAACCGAAGTGTTTATGACTTTGAAGCAGAGATTTCGGGCACAATTATTGGAAATGATACGGGTGATCTTACTATAGTCGCCTATGCCGGCGAGTTGACATCCCTCAATTTTGATGATATTGAGGGCATGTTTGACATTGACGCTATTGTGGGTTATCAGCAGTTGGAAAAAGGAGCATCGGATTTAGATTATACGATGAAGGTTTTACCCTTTGGCAAAAACATACCAATTGAGAATGTTTTGATTATTGCATTCCTTGATAAGAACAACAACGGAATACCTGATGGCGGAGATAGAATTGGGTTCCATACTGATGATCCGATGAAACTCCCGACACTATTAACAATCAAGAGAGGTTTCTACAGAAACAGAAATATTGAAATGATGATGGATTTACCCAAGCAGTCAGGACATGACATCTCAATCTCTGGAAGCTTTGAGAAACCTCCAGGGTATGACAAGAACTCAAATCCAATATTCCTAATTGTTGCTCAGATGAGTATTGAAGATATTGACCTATTATTTAAAGAACCATTTAAATATATAAAATACTTCTACAAAATGCCTCCAGGGGAAAATGAGTTTAATATTGACCTCTCCAGTACTGACCTAACCCCTGGGGATATTGATGATCATGAAGATGATATCTTCGTGGTAGCGCTATGGGATAGGGACTTCAATGGTTTCCTAGCGCCCACTGAGGGGGATTATTTGGGCTTCCTTATAAGTAAAGAGGACTTTGCATTCTCATACAATCTGCATGAAGGTGTAAATGAAATTACTACAAATGGATACGAGTTAAATATAAACAGAAGGTTTTATCAGCACAATTCATACATTACCTTTTGGTTAAGCCGCGGCTGGCTTAGCAGCAGCACATTCAACCAAGATGACAAAATAATAGTTGCCGCTATTCAGGCAGATGGAATTGATTACTATAATATGAAGGTAAACATCGACTATGCTGTAGGTATTGCAATTGCTAAACCGATCTTTGGGAGTGAATATACATCCAGCATGAGCATCTTGCCAGCAATATATAAAGAAATAGATGTGGAAGATCCCTTTGCAATTGAAAATCTATATATATTTTCAATTCACGATAAGAGTCCAAGTAATCTCAGACCGGATATTGGAGAATATTTAGGATTTTATTGGCTGGACTATATGGATATTGCCATCCCGAATTTATGGGACTTAACTGATGAAGAGAACATCTTACCTAAAAGTGTTAGATTTAATACATTCATTCATACAATCATAACCTTTTAGCACTCTTTAAAAATTCTACCTTTGATCATTTTTTTGATTTACGAAATATTCAACAAAGAGGCTTATTTATCCAGCACAATAATGACATTGTGAGTGGGGATATATGGAATCGGGTGAGGATAAAATTTCTTAATGTGCTTTACTGTTAAATCATTGATGTCAAACAGGAGTTTCCATTCCTTCATAGACTTAAAATTAAAGGGAATATTTATGCTCCAGGATACAACACGATTCCCTATCCAATCGACAATATAGGCGACACACTTTTCAAATCTATTTATATAGGTATCCTCAATTATAATTATTCTATTATTTGATACCCTTATTAGCTCCTTTAGATAAAAATGAGGATTGTCAGTATGATGAAGCGTAAATACAGCTAAAGCTACGCTAAATTCATTATCCTCAAAGGGCAACCTGCCCTTAGTGTATTTAATAAATTTCAGTCTCTTATAGTGATAATCAACGATGTCTATTCCAGTGATATACACACTTTTACTCTTTGTAAGAAAATCCGCGATAGTCATATCCCCGCAACCAAAATCAAGAATATTATCACCGTCGTGAATAAAGGGCAATATCTGTTCGCCCACCAATTTAGCCCTTATTCTTATCATTCTCTGAAATATTCTCTGTGATGGATTCATTTTTGATTTTTATTATAATTTCGAGATCAAATTATAGGCCCAACAATGGCAACAACTCAGCTTTGGTTAAAATATCATTCCCCTGTATTCAAAAAGGGAGGCTCTGCCAATGCAGGTATCTTAAATGTTTATTAAACCAAAACAAGCGTTTAGCGGGTGAATTGCATACAAATTTTAACAATTGGCGCTTCCATAGTTACCTCTTGCCTAATATCTGTTTTAACTTATGTATATTGATGATATTTTTTCATTATTTTCATTAAATATGGAATTAGTCGATTTTTGGAACACACCTACCCCTCAAAATAATCATAGTCATTAAACCAAAGGACTTTTTTTATGCCGACGAAAATCTCAACCTCTTTATTGCTTGAAAAACACCGAGAAGATTTTTTATAAAGGGATTATGGTTAAGAAAACGATATATTATTTTTCTCCCCGTATTTAATATCTGGCATGGAATGTTTATCAGGGTGATTTCTATTATCATAGATAGCTATGAAATAATAAAGATACTGAAGCATCTCGTCAAGGCTGGGAAAACGCCTCCTGGGCTTACTGATGATATTTAAATTAATAATTTTATTTAAATTTTTCGGCTTCATTCAGTAATTATTTCTATAGAGCAGAAGACCTATGCTCAAATAGATTAAAAAATCCCTTTATTATGAGTAATATATGCTTAGAATCCATTAGTTTCTACCATTTTCTGTATTATTTAAGTCTTTCCGTGAATAATCCTATAGAATTCCTGCATAATTTCTCAAATTAGTTTTTAAATAGCTTGATTTTTAAAAGACATCCTATTGTTATTCCTATCAATTATTAATAATTAATCATCCCTATTATATGGCATATATATTGTTAGTAATGAATAAACGCAAAAATGTGTCCGAAATAAAATGCGGACGAGGTAACATTGTGATAGAAAAAATTATCATAAACAATTAATATTTTATAAAATAATGGAAAAAGGAGAAGGCCCAAAAATGCAGAAGACAGATGTTCTCATTATCGGTGGCAGTGCGGCGGGTATTGTGGCTGCCACAACAGGAAAATCATTTTATCCAGAAAAAGAATTTATGGTTATCAGACAAGAAGAAAAAGTCCTCGTTCCCTGCGGGATACCCTATATATTTGAATCACTGGGAAGCAGTGAGAAAAACTTAATCGCTGATGCCGTTCTGGAAAATGCGGGAGTAAATTTAAAAATCGGAGAAGTGATCCATATTGACAACAAAAACAAAATTTGCAAAACATCTAATGATGAAGAAATATCCTATGACAAGCTTATAATTGCAACCGGCTCAAAACCTGTTAAACCCAAATGGCTAAAAGGATCAGACCTAAAAAACGTAATATTAATACCTAAAGACAAAGTTTATCTTGATAAGGCAAAAGCAACGCTTGATGACTGCAAAGATGTAATTGTCATTGGTGGCGGATTCATTGGTGTCGAAGTTGCGGATGAACTAAAGAAGACGGGAAAAAATGTTACAATCGTTGAACTGATGCCGACTATTTTAAGCCTTGCATTTGATCAGGAACTGGCCATCAAGGTTGAAAAAATTTTGGAATCAAGAGGTATAACAATTAGAACCGGTGTAGGTGTTCGAGAGATTCTTGGAGATGGCAAGGTCGAGGCTGTCCTTTTGAATAATGAAGAAAAAATTACTGCTGATGCTGTAATCCTTTCAACCGGCTACAGCCCGAATACAGAACTTGCAAAGGATTCCGGCATACCGATAAATAACTTGGGATTCATCAAGGTAAACGAATATATGCGAACAGAGGATATAGACGTTTTTGCCGTAGGAGACTGTGCGGGAAAACACAGCTTCCTGACAAGAACATTAAAGGGTGTTATGCTGGCTTCAACCGCCTGTGCAGAGGGTCGTATCGCAGGAATGAATCTATTCAACCTTTCCATCGTAAAATCGTTTAGCGGTACGATTGCCATCTTTTGCACGTGCATTGGAGATACGGCGTTTGGGGCTGCCGGAGTCACCGAAAGCCTAGCAAAAGAAAGAGGATTTAATGTAGTAAGTGGGACATTTGAGGGAATTGACAAGCATCCCGGCACGTTGCCGGACACTCATAAACAAATTATAAAATTGATTGCATCTGTAGATTTCGGAGTTATTCTTGGAGGAGAAGTTATCGGTGGTCCAACAGCAGGGGAACTCACCAATTTGATTGGTTATGCCATCCAAAACAGAATGACGGTAAGTGATATATTAACCTCACAGATAGGGACCCATCCCCTCCTGACAGCACCGCCCACAGCATATCCTTTAATAAAAGCGGCTGAAATGATTATAAAGAAGCAAAGAAATAATAAATAACACAGAATCTATATTTAAAGAAGAAACGATGAAAAAAGAGAAAAGCTCATAATTGTCGGATGCATCGGTTCAAGTGAACCTACTGCAATGATGTCAAAAAAAATTAATGTCCGATGTAGATGTCACTCCCGAATTCAATATCGAAGTGCAACTTGTTTTATATCATAAAAGACTTCATAAGGAGTAAGGTAATTAAGTATTTTTCTTGGTGTATTATTTATAATTTCAACAATAATATCAAGAATTTCCTTGCTAAGATTTTAAAATGAAGTTTCTTTTGGAAAAAATTTTTGGATTAGACCATTTGTTTGTTCTACAGTGCCTCGTTGCCATGCAGAATAGGGATCAGTAAAATATATGTCACATTCAAAGGCCTCTTCAATGTTTTTAAATCGTGCAAATTCAGTTCCATTATCAAATGTTATGGTATGGATTTGATCGTTTGTTATATCGCCAAAAGCTTCAAAAATAGCACGAGTACAAGTATCTGCATCCTTATTTGCCATATTATCAGCTTTAAGTAATCGACAATTTCGATCAACTAAAGTAACGATATAACCATCATGATTCCTCCCAGAAATTGTATCTCCTTCCCAGTGACCAATCTCTTTTCTATGATCAGCTTCTGATGGTCGAGTATGAATGCTCTTTTTCCCTTCAATCAAAATACGTGAATGATATTTTTGCTCTCTTTTACGCCTTTTCCTACGTTTACGGGGCAGAAGTTTATATATCTCAATACCTTTTTCTTTATATAATTCATATAACCATAGATAAATTGTTTCATGAGATACTTGCATGAACTTATAAAAAGGGAAATCATACTTAAGACGACCTGAAATTATCTCAGGACTCCATTTTAATTTTGTAATTATATAATCTATTAATTCTATATTTCTTTCTATCTTCTTCAAATCCTTATTCAAACGACGTCCTCTTGATCGAGTATGTGCTTCAACAGCTCGATAAAATCCATCTTTACTTTTATTCCTTTTTATTTCTTTACTTATTGAACTTACGTTCCTTCCTAAATATTTAGCTATCGAATGTAAAGATTCTCCTCTCCATTTCATTTTTTGAATGACACGACGTTCTGATAATGATATATGTTGATATGATCTCATAAGCACTCCTATTTGGTATTTGTTTCTTTTAAAACTTTTTACCTTACAGAGGCTTATGAAGCCACTATTTATTTAAGCTATGTTGCACTTCGATATTGAATTCGTGGATTGCAAAGGAATCATCAAAAAAAATAAGAAAAAACAGGTCGATTTCTATTAAAATTACCCTTCTGACTCGGGTTATAATCCTTCTTACTTGGATAATAATCATCCTGACCTAGGTAATATAGATTTAATGATTTGCTAAGCCTTTCTATGCATATTCTAATGGAGTATTGTTTAAGGATTTGCCGACAATAGATTATTCATTTATACGGAGGATTAAGAGTATTTTGTTAGATAGGAAAAGTTGTTGGAGCAAAGATAAAGGTATCCTAAAAATCAGTGTATTTCCAGGTATTTTCCCCAGAAAGGGAGAAGTAATCATAATTTGGCAGATGTAGAGTATTAAACAATGTTAAATAATACCAAAATGTTATAAAAAGCTGTTCAAATTTGCAATTTACCTGCTTGAGCGATATGTACTCATTTGAATAGAGATTTTTTCTGGAATAGGGCACTTCAATTTATCATCTATCAAACCTTTTGGAATTGACTTTTACTTTTAAAATATGTAAGAATAACTCACTAATTTTGATAGAAGTATGATGCATCTTATAAATCGGATATTCATATTAAATATCATTCTTTAAAAGATTATATTTTATAACAGGATCAAAAATTATGAAGGAAAAAGTATATTTAACAAGAACATCCAGAGATGGGGATTATAGTGTAAACAGCTTAAGAAACATAATTGAATCCAAGAATCTATTCGATTTTATATCTGAAATGGATATGGTTGCAATTAAAACTCACTTTGGAGAAAAAAAAGAACTGGGTTATTTAAAACCGCCATTCATCCGCATGATAGGAGAGCTTGTCAAAGAGAAAAAGGCAAAACCATTCCTTACTGAGACTACAGCCCTTTATAAAGGAAGAAGAAATAACGCAGTCGATCACATAGAATTGGCTAATGATCATGGATTTGGTTATGATAATACTGGCCTTCCCATTGTTATGTCAGACGGGCTTTTTGGTGACGAAGAAACAGAGATTGATATCCCTGGTAAAATCCAGTCCAAAGTAAAAATAGCGTCAATGCTTGAGAAGATACAAGCTATGATTATTATATCCCATTTCACAGGGCACATGTTGGCGGGTTTCGGTGCAGCGCTCAAAAATATGGGTATGGGCTGTTCCAGCAGAAAAGGGAAGATGCAGCAACACTCATCAGTCAAGCCCAGAATAAAGAAGCCTAAGTGTACAAAATGCGAACTATGTGTTAAGTGGTGCCCTGAAAGCGCGATCGCCATGGAGGAGGACAGCGCTGTTATTGATCAGGCGAGGTGCATTGGTTGCGGCCAGTGTCTTGCTGTATGTCGTTTTGACGCTGTAAGATATAACTGGGGTGCTTCACAGGAAGAGGTTCAAAAAAACATTGTAGAACATGCATGGGGTGTTGCAAGAGCAAATGAAAACAAGATCCTATATATCAATTCACTGCTCAATATTTCGAAGGATTGCGACTGCATGCTCACATATGAGAATATCTCTCCTGATATTGGCATTCTGATCTCGAATGATCCTGTTGCAATTGATGCGGCATCCATTGATCTAGTGGAGAAAGAATCCGGTAAAAGATTATCGGAGATTGCACACAATATCAATTACCGTATTCAGATCGACTATGCAAAGGAGATCGGATTTGGAAATCCTGATTATGAACTGATTGAAACAACATAGCCCGACAGTTGGGGACAGCTCAATTAATTAAATTACAATTCTTTATTTTCTTATTATTGGTTTTGAAGGCACTCCAACGACTGTTGTTCCTTCAGGCACATCCTTTGTAACAACAGCGCCAGCTCCTACCACAGCATCATTTCCAATATTTATCCCTGGTAGTACTGTTGCTCCAGCAGCAATCCATACATTAATGCCAGCTGTAACTCCTCCGCAAAGTGTTGCACCTGGCGATATTTCAACACCGTCTTCTAAAACTGATTCATGGTCAATACTGGCCTTTGCGTTAATTATGCACTGTTTTCCAATCTGCACCTCAGGACCTATGATTACTCCTGCCATGATGTGAGAGCCGTCTCCAATTTGTGCATCATCTGGTATTACAGCAGATGAATGGGCAATTGTTACAGAATATAATCCAAGTTCTTGCATTTTTTCATGAAGCTCAAGTCTTATCCTTCCTCTTGATCCACCTATGCCGATACAGAAACCTATTTCAGATCTATCCTGTTCTTTTATCCATGACTCGAAATTATCCCATCCATAATAGATCGGGACGTCAGGAAACGGGGTTGGAATTTCATTATTATCGTCGAATACAGCAACAATATTACTACCATGCAATTCAACAATCGGTCTAACGAGTTTTGCTTGACCTATACCACCCCAAAGGATCACATTTTGAGGGAATCGATTTACATTAGAATTTTTGATAATTATACTCCATTCTAATTTATACAGTATGAGATAATTGATACAGTTTTCAATTACATCGGACAGTATATAAGAAATTTGAGTGAGGTCGTGGAGATATGCAGGGGTAGCCTATGCGCTATCCTATATTTTTTCTTTGACTCTACTTATATAGCTCCACCATGTATAGTGACCGCCATCTTTTGTAAATTCTCGAAAACCATAAGAGTATCAATAGCAGGAAGTCAATAAAAATATAATTAATGAATTTTGGATTTTTTGGAAAAAATTCATCAAGTTATTATATTTATTCATATAGGAGGACATCGTTTATGCTGATCCAGTTGCGCATACTATCATATCTGCATTATGAGATCCCTGCCTTTGTAGTGCCTGTCACTATGCTTTAAGTGGCAAGATATATATGCAAATGGCAGCTAAGAGTCCATTTCTCCACTTCACTCCTTGATGATGGGTTATCTAAATATGTACTACTAAAATAGTACATTAAAGTTGACATTATTGTGTTGATATTATTTTGTAGTATAAATTATAAGTAAATAGAATTACTATTTTATGGAGGATGAAGTGATATGAAGAGAAAAATATCTATATTATTTATCTCAGTTTTCATTGTCTCCTGTGGCAGTTTAAAAAACTTGAGGATGTTTAAGGATGAGATTTCTGTTGAAAAGGCAATTGAGAAGAAGGAACTGATGGATAAATCGGATAATCCTGCTTTCAAGTATCTGATCACAGAGGAATTGAGAGAACAGCTAATAAAATTAGAGGATGTAGTTGTAAAGGATGTAACGATTTCTGGAAACATTGATTATGATTTCTGTATCATTGTTTCTGTTCCCTCTAAAATGGGAGAGGTCGAGTGTTATATCTATGCTACAGGGGGCTTTTATTCAAAAGAGGATGTTAATACAGTATCAAAACTCGTAAGAGGTGAGACAAGAATTGATGCTATTGGTGAATTCAGTAGATTCTTCACTCTATTGGATGAGACATTTACAAAAATTGAAATTGTTAAAGCAAAGGTTGATATTAAAAAGAGCTAGTATTATTTATGGAATCATATATTCAGAACTTATTTGCGGATAGAATTGGTGGTAGTTCTTTCGGTAAGGAAGAAAGGTTATATAAATTTGAAAAAATTAAGAGAGCAAAGCGTGAGGCCCTTAACAAGAATCCAGGAATTAAATTGATTGATCTTGGCGTTGGGGAACCGGATGAAAAGGCCTTTGATATTGTAATAGAGTCCCTGAAAAGAGAGGCGGGGAGTCCAGAGAATAGGGGGTATGCGGATAATGGAATTGAAGAATTCAAAGAAGCAGCAGCAGAATATTTAGATAAGGTTTATAATGTAAAGGATATAGATCCTGCAAGTGAGGTGATTCACGCTATTGGATCAAAATCTGCTTTATCTATGCTTCCATCTGCTTTTATAAATCCTGGTGATGTCACATTGATGACAATTCCTGGTTATCCTGTTTTGGGGACTCACTGCTCATGGTATAATGGAGAGGTCTACAACATCCCATTAAGGGAGGAGAACCGGTTTCTGCCAGATTTGGATTCCATACCTCTTCAAATAAGAGATAGAGCAAAGATACTTGTATTGAATTATCCGAATAATCCCACCGGTGTAAATGCCACAGAATCCTTTTACAGAGAAGCAATAGATTTTGCGCTAGCCAATAATATCATAATAGTACAGGACGCTGCCTATGCAGCTCTTACCTACAATTCACAGCCCTTATCCTTATTAAGTATTCAAGGTGCTAAGGATGTAGGAATTGAGATTCACTCTCTCTCAAAAGCATACAATATGACAGGATGGCGTATAGCCTTTGTTGCGGGCAATGAGCTTATCGCAAAAAGCTTTGCCTCGGTCAAGGACAACTTTGATTCCGGTCAATTCAAAGCAATCCAGAAAGCGGCAATTACTGCCCTGAAGCATCCGGAAATCACAGAGCAGATAAAATTGAAATATAAGCGAAGGCTTGAGTATCTGGTTGACATGCTTACCGATCTCGAATTCAGGGTCGCAATGCCCGATGCGACCTTCTATCTTTATGTCAAAATACCAAAGGGTCTCAGGAATGGGAGGAGGTTTGAGAACGCTGAAGACTTCTCTCAGTTTCTCATTTTAGAAAAGCTTGTTTCTACAGTTCCTTGGGATGATGTTGGAAATTATGTAAGATTTTCAGCTACCTTCGAAGCGAACGATATTGATGAGGAGCAGAATATTATTAAGGAGATACAAAAAAGGTTTAGTGATTTAGACTTTGAGTTCTGATTATGGTTGATATTATTTCATCAGTAACATGGAAATAGCCTTATGCCTAAAGGGGTGAAGATTGTAATATCTTTGATTTCATTTATATTGCTATTGATAATAGTGGCAGGTTTTTTTCTTATTAAAAGTTCTGTCTCTTATGAAGGTAGCATAGAAACTGAACTGAATTCAGATATCACGATTGAGAGGGGCAGGGGTGGCGTTCCCATGGTAATTGCTGGGAGTATTGATGATGCCTACTATGCTATAGGATTTCTTCATGCTCAGGATGGATTGCCACTGATGGAATATTTCAGGGCTATTGCTAATGCAAGAATTTCAGAGATCATTGGCGAGAAGGGTGTTCTAATAGATAAACTGTCCTTTACGGTTGGATTTTCCAGAAGGGCGGATGAGTTATTTAAGAATCTTAATAGATCCTATCGAAGCTATCTGAATTCATACATTAAAGGAATCAATAGGTCTAAGGGTAGGTTAGGGCATTTAAAGAGATTCTTTTTCCTTTCTGATGATGAATGGACCGGTATTGATGTGATATCAATACTCCTTTTATTCGAATGGACGGATTCATTTTTGAATAACAGGGAACTCATATTCCCAATGCCTACAGGTATAACCTCCCCTCAACTCCAGAATTTATTCCCCAGCACTTTGGCCTATAATTACCCTAAAAAACATGAAGGGAATATCCTCATTTTAAAAAAGATAAAATTCATTTTGGATGATTTTCTTGGTCCCTTTTTACAGGGTTTTGCCATCTATGCTAATGGAAAGAAGACTATAGATAGCAGACCGGTCATGGGATTTCTGATAAATGAGAAGATGCATGTCTACCCGAAATGGTATCCTTTATCTATTGAAATTGATGATAATAAGATTGATGGGATTACATGTTTAGGATTGCCATTTATTTTTTTTGGTAACAATAATAATTTATCCTTTTGTGTATATAATCTTCAGGTAGATACGCAGGAATTTCGTATAGAGAAAATAAAAAAGATGAATGGGATTCCCAGATACTTTAGAAAGGGATCGTGGAAAAAGTTTAAGACACTAAGTCGGGATATTAAGATTGGCAAGGGTGGAAAAATTAGTGAACATCAAATTAGCATAGATATCCGGATGACAGATAAGGGGCCAGTCATTAGCGATATGTTTAAGGATGACTATGAAACCGACCCTATATCCATCAGGTCAATTTTCCCAGGGAAGAATTACATTTCATCTCTCTTTGAAATCCCACTTTCCAATAACCCTTGGGAGGCAAGGCAGCATTTGAAAAATGTCCATTCTATGCCAAAAATACATCTCTTTTCCTTCCCCAAAAAGGCCATGAGAGTCTATTCAGGTCTGCTGCCATTAAGATATAATATAAAAAAATTGTTTAAACGGGATACTCATAGGGATTACAAAATATTAGATTTATCAAAATACATTCATTTGATCAAAAATGAAAATATTATAATTGGGAGTAATATTTTCAAGAAAGCCCCTAGGCTGATTAGGGAGTATGCTATCATTGATAATAAAAAGATCTATAACCGATTAACAGAGCTTATCAATAAGGATAAGTTTATTGAAATACAGGATATTGAGAGATTGTTATGCGATACACATTCTGGATTGGCAAAAGGCTATGTGTCACTCTTTATATCTCTCTTAAGGGAAATACCACTTCCTTCGGCAAAATTAAGCAGGATTTATTTTGATGATTGGAGTTTTTTTATGGGTGACCAATCCGTGCCAGGAACAATTTTTCAAACCCTTTTGGCTGTGATGTTGAAGGAGACGATTGGCGATGAGTTGGAAGGATCATTAGATATGGTGATGGAGAATTATCATTTAATTGTTGATAACTTCTACGAGTTGCTTATCAGAAACCGGTCATATTTATTTGATGATATAAGCACAACAGAAAAAATTGAAGACAGGGATATGATTTTTGATAGAGCGCTCCTAAAAACCATGAGATTCCTAAATGAAGAGATGGGACCAATTATGAATGATTGGCAATGGGGTAGGCTACATAATGGACATTATATACTCCCTTTGATGAAGAAAGGATCACTCCTTGTTCGAATCCTGAATAATTTTGAGGACATTAGAGTAAATGGAGGAAATTTTACTATTTGTAAGGGCTCAATCAATGTAAAGGATGGGCTTAGAGCAGAGGAGGTCTCCTGCTTAGCAGGCATTTTTTCTGAAGGATTATCCTCTATTTCCCTTTCCTATGGAATTGCACAGAATCCTAGATCAGAATATTATAAAAATATTAATCCTTTAGGAAATTTTATTAAGTATACTGAAAAGGATGATGGTTATATTATGAAGCTCATCCCTAAGGAGTAAATTACTATCCTCTTATCGTGCAGAGGAGATTTCAAACCTTCCTGCACAAATCTCTTGTATAAGCTCGCGTTCATTTTGCACATCACGCTCAAAGATTGTGATACACTTGCCTATTTCATCAATCCGATGAGCGTCACTCCCTGCAGTGCCAGGAAGCCCCAAGCGCTGAGAGACCTGATATGCCATATTATTCTCATCATCATTGAGCTTATTGTTTTTGATCTCAACGGCATCAACGTACTGAAATACCCTTCTCTCACATGCCTTGTCCACCGTCATCTGAAGCTGACCAATACCGAAAAGAAGAAATCCTCGAAAGGGGTGTGCGGCAATCATCAATCCTTCGACCTCTTTTACCCTCTGATGAAGTTCCTGAATGGTTATAACATCAGGGATTTCCCCTTCATATCCAAATATTAGGATGTCGCCCTGGTTAGTGGTAATCTCATTTCCTCTGAATATTTTAATATCCTCATTTTTAATAAGCTGATCAACATCATGAGGATTCCATAAAGAGTGGTGCTCAGTAAGGCAAAGGCCATCCAAACATAACCTCTTCGCCTCCATTATCATCTCATATGGATCGATGCTGCTGCAAGGGGATCGTGGACTTGTGTGTACATGCAGATCAATGCGCATAATTTATATCTCTTGTACCTGAAATTAGCGTTGAGCCAGGGGGGAGCCTTGGAACTCGAAATGATCTGTTAACCAGGCTTTAGCAATCTCTTCTTGATTCATTGCAGGGTCTAGGTTTCGAGCTTCATTCATGGCGATTGTTAATCTGGCCTGATCAAGGCATCGTCCGCATTCATTGATGATCTCTGCAAAATGCTGACATCCCTTTCGACCTATTTCTCTCATTATTTTGTTTGTCCATCCATCTTTGCGCAGGGATATTCCCACGGCTTGTTGAAGAATATTCACCGCCTTTGGACATACTGGTGTTGTGTAACGCTTCATCCAACCCTTTATAGCAAGGATTACTCCATCAACCACGCGTACATCCATTTCGATCTCCATTGAATAGATATGATCCTCCTGAGTGCCATGAAAACGCAATATCTCATTGCTTACACTCTCTACACTAATCAACTGACTTCTACTAAATGTAATCATTCCGCTTTCTCCTAAATATCCACACCCTTCATGATTGGGCTGTCGTCGGCAAAAGCAATGCAGCTTTGCTTCAATCTGGGATTTGATTTTAACATTGCTCTAGCCCCGGCTATCCTTTCCTCCTCAGTGGCATCCTTCATGCTGTCTCCCAAACGTATACCTGGAAGTGTATAGTTAAGTATTACGGCATTACAGCATTCTAGAACACCTTCCGTCAGATCAACGTTTCCCTTCTTTCCACCCATCAGACCTATCACAATTTTGCGAAGTCCTGGACCAATACGTACTCCTATGACATTCTGGATCAACTCCAAGGCGGATACTCCATCTTGATGAGGTGAACGCCTAACATCTGCCTTTGCTGAAGTTATCTCCAAATCTGGTTGTTGAACCGTTAATTGAATATTAAAATCATGAAGATCATCAGTCAATCTCCAGCTTATGGACAATGCCCCTTCTGGGAGAGGTTCAACCTCCACTATCTTATTCCGAATAAATGAAACAGTCATTATAACAATCCTTAATTTAATTAATAATTATTGCCATTGAAAACGCTAATATAATTATTTTTAGTTATCTAAGAATTCAATATATTGCCAAAGATCAGAGGTTAAGATATGTATTCAATGGTCAGCATTAAGCTGCTCTTCCCTTCTGAAGTTTTTTCAGTCCTTTCCAGAGTTCATTCACCTGTCTTCTGGTTTCTTCTAATGAACCGGAATTATCCACAATGTAATCAGCATATCCCTTTTTCTCATCAATGGATATCTGAGATTTCATTATGTTCATGGCCTCTTCATCTGTAATATTATCGCGCTTCATCAAGCGTCTCAACTGTTCCTCCTCAGGAATATACACTACAATTATCTTGTCGAATAGGTAATTCATATTTACTTCAATTAAAAGGGGAATCACAACCTGAATAATTGCGCTTGGATTATCATCTGTGTATTTTTGTACAAGCTTATTAAATTCTTCTCCAATCCTGGGATGAATAAAGCTCTCTAATTTTTTTCTTTTTTCCATATCCTGAAATACGATATTGGAAAGCCTTTTACGATCCAGTTTGCCATCCTCTTCGAGCACCTGATTCCCAAAGTATGAGATAATTTCATTAAAGGCTGGTTTACCAGGTTCAACAACTACCCTGCTTAAAATATCAAAATCGATAACAGGGGCGCCTAATTCTTCTAACATTTTAGAAACAACTGATTTTCCAGTGGCAATGCCGCCCGTAACTCCGAGAAGTAGGCTTTTCTTATCCTCTCCAATAATGCCTTCCATTCCAGACATCCCCATATATGAGCCTGGGAATGCATGGGTTATATCTGTTTGAGCGCCTGCATAACTAATGGGATAACGAATCCCTCTGCGATATAAAGCCTCCATCCCTTCCAACGCTTTATTCATCATATTTGCTGGGATGGCCATCACAAGCTCATCATCCTGAGCATGACCATAGCGGCGTTCACCATAACAGGGGATGGTGAGTGAAGGTTTTTCTCTAAGGTAACATCTGGCTATTGCATCAGCGCATGAAGTCTCTCCTACACAAAAAAATTCCATAACCTCATAATCTTCAAATTGAAGCGAGTTTATGAGAAGCATCATCTGGGCAGGATTTGCATATATCAGCACGATATCTGGTTCAAAGGGATTATAGACAAGCGGAGCCATTACCACAGCCTCATATTCCCCAACTGAAAGACGGGGTATGGAATTTTCATACTTGCTTCCATCCCTTTTGGTCTTAGTCCATACAATACTTCTAAAAGTTCCATCCTTTATTATTTCAGGGACATCAGTCAACCCGATTATGGAGGGACAGATTGGACCTATGAAATCATCCAAGGTTGCACCAATGGTCCAATCGAAATTTCTCACTATGTTAATTAGCTGACATAGGGTAGTCTTATTTTCTAATTGTCGAATAAATGGGATATTTGCAAGCTCCTTTTTATCCTTAAGAAGTTTAAATGCCACCGGGAACGACTTGAGTCTCATCAAAAGTTCCATCCTACGAATTAGTTTCTCCCAGTCACAATTTGTATTCATGATCTTCTCCTTGATAAGTTATTTCAATAGCTATCACACCATTACCCCTAATGCAAATCTAAAAAGATACTCCTAATTATGATTTAATCTCTTATTGAAATAAATACTTAATATTACTCTACTGCCAAATGGAGTCTTGTTATCAGTTGAATCAGGTTCGTCTTATAATCAACTATTGTCAATATAAAATTAAATAGTTAGAGTAATTATATTCTTGGAAATAAATATATTAAGTACTTAAATTCAATAACACGATTGATTTAAATTTTCCGTTATCTATAAACAGAGTTCGTATTTGTCATAAATGGTTGAGCCTAATCTACAAATAATAATGAAAGGTTATTGCATATTACAATTGTGGCAATCACAAGGCATTGCAATTTGCAATACACAATCTTCTACATGCTGATTTTATAATAAATTGTTTAATCAAAAATGCCTTAAGTAGCGATGTTACCACCCAATATATATAAATTAAAATAATAATATAGAATCTTATATATATTATATATACTAATAATTTCAAAAATAATTTTTTTTTTATAATATAGAGTGATTAATATCCTTTTGGCATAATATATGCTTATATATTATTGTAAGTTAAATTGTGTGCTTATCGTATGACGAAGCGATTATATCGTCAAATAGAAAAATATTTTATTTATGTTATTAGGATGAAAATAATAGATAAAATTTAAAATTAGGAATATAAGGAATAAGGAATTAAGCCAACAATAATATATCAGTATCAGACTAAGGAGGTGAAAACAATGCCAAGAGGAGATGGAACAGGTCCTGCAGGTTTTGGGCCAATGACAGGCAGGGCCGCAGGTCACTGTGCTGGATATGGGATGCCTGGATATATGAATCCCTTGGGAGGTCGAGGAGTTGGAGGGCGAGGTTATTATGGTGGTGGTGGACGTGGCAGAGGCTTTAGGCATATGTTTTATGCCACAGGTCTTCCGGGGTGGATGAGATTTGGATATGTCCCTGGATATGGAGAAGCGTCACCCTATGTCGGCGTCAATCCTCCAATTACCCAAGAAAATGAAGAAGTATTTTTAAGGGAACAGGCGGACTATTTTCAAAGCGCGTTGGATGATATCAATAAAAGATTGAATGAATTGGAAAAGGCAGAGAATGAATAAGATTATTCTCCCTTATCATAGTGAGTATTTGCGGGGATGAATACCGCAAATACTCACATTTTTGTTTGTTGCTTTATAGCATTATTATGGTCAGTAAGTAGAAGAACCAAATCCTGATGAAGTAGCATATCTACTCAGGATAAAAAGAAAATTGTTTTTATTAGCAAAATATAGAGTGGCAATAAAGTCTGCACATGTGTGGATAATATGTGTTATGTCAATGATCTGCCCTTAAATATTAATGTTATAGGCGAATTGAGTTATCAGGGTAATGAGTTATTATAAAATAATCATATTTATTTTAGGGAGAAGGAATATGCCCATATATGAGTTTGAGTGTGGAGAGTGTGGAGAAAAATTTGAAAAATTAGTAAGTAATCACGAATCTGGCAGATCTGTTTGCTGTCCCAAATGCGATGCTTCTAATCCTCGTAAGTTGTTGTCCCTATTCAGTTCAAACACAAACCCAGGTACGGTTTGCGATTCTAGCGGCAGTACCTGAGGTGTTTAATATTATAAAGCTAGTTCAGTTTTATAATCGGGCATCGTTTGAGTTTATACAAGGTGTGTTATGAAATTACATAACGGTTGTAAAAAACGTTATATATAAATAATTCTATTAGGAAGATAACATATCTCTATTGGATATTAAGCCATATAGACCGTTATTAGATGAAGTGATAAATAAAAGTATGGGATGAATGAGCAGATTTGTAAAGTATGGGTTTCATGAGTGATCATTATAAATAATAAAGGATTGGTTGTAAGAGTATATATATAAGATCACAATATTAATATTATCAAACATACAGAGAAGGTTTATTATAATATTTATTAGGAGATGATTCTATGAAATCATTGGTTGTATATTCAAGTCAAACAGGCAATACGCGCAAATTGGCTCAAACTGTGTTCGATGCATTAACAGGCGAAAAGGATATCTTTCCTATTGATAAGGCTCCGAATCCCTCCGGTTATGACTTTATTGCTCTAGGTTTTTGGTTAAAAGGCGGAAAACCGATTCAAGAATCGATGGAATATCTTTCTAAGATTAAGGAGAAATCCTTATTTTTGTTTGCCACACATGGAGCCGCTACAGGTTCTATGCATGTTTTGAAGGCAATGGATTATGCTAAGAATCAGGTTTTAGATTCTAAAATCGTAGGTATATTCAGTTGTCAAGGTGAAATGAGCCCTGATTTTATTGAAAAGATTCAACAAAAATCAGATCCACCGGAATGGTCTGCTGACGCGCCAAAAGCTAAAGGTCATCCCAATAAGAGTGATTTAGAGGAACTGAACCGTATTATTGTTAATATAGCAGGCACTTTATAATTAATATTACAATAGAAGGAGGTAACAGTTATGTTAGGTTTTTATGGACGAATGCCAGGCTACCGGTCATTAGCTTACGGTGTTCCCTACAATGTTTATGCTTCTTCAGCTTATCTTTATCCCTTTAACGGCGGATATGGCATTCCCTATGCACCCTTGTATTCCAATCCTTTTTTATATCCGCGATTCGGCATCGGTTTTGCCCCGCGATTTGGGAGAGGCATGGGTATGGGAAGAGGAAGAGGCTGGCGTAGATGGTAATCAGCTACATGGTAGTAAATAATTAAAATATATATAAAGGGGTATATATGCCTATATATGAATATGTATGTTTATCATGTAAAAATAGATTTGAGCAGTTTCAGAGGATGGAAGAGGAACCGCTTGAAGAGTGCCCAGAATGCAGTGGGGTTGTAAAACGTCTGATTACTGGTGGGAGTGGTTTTATTATGAAGGGGAGTGATACGATAGTAACAAGTTTCAAATCACCCACATGCGGAAAGGATGCACCTTGTTGTGGGAGGGATATCCCCTGTGGCAAATCAGAAGAATGTAATAGCTAAAAAATATTACAAAAATATCATCAATACCCTTGTATTGTTAAAAAGTTATAAAGTAAATATTTAGTATATTCAAGGAGCAAAAAATGAAAATCTGTGTTACATCCTCTGGTCCGGCTTTAGATAATCCTGTAGATCCAAGGTTTGGGAGATCCCAGTACTTTATTATTTTGGATACAGATACTATGCAGTTTGAATCTATTGAAAATCCATCTATTAGCGCTGGCGGGGGAGCAGGATCACAATCTGCTCAGCTTGTCGCCAATAAAGGTGTGGAGGTTGTGCTCACAGGCAATGCAGGTCCAAATGCATTTAGTGCCCTTCAGGCAGCCGACATAAAAATTATTGTGGGTTTATCAAATATTTCTGTAAAAGAGGCAGTTGAGGGATTCAAGAAAGGACAATATCAATATATTTCAGAACCTTCAGTAGCATCGCATTACGGTATGGGCGCTGGAGCTGGAATGGGAAGCGGTAGAGGCATGAGATCAGGCATGGGTAGTGGAATGAGCCCAGGTGCGGCTCCAAATCAAACGCAGTCTTCTCCACATATGTCTAAACATGAAGAGATGGCGATGCTGAAGGAACAATCGGAAAAGATGAGGAAAGAGCTTGATAATGTTGAGAAAAGGATAAACGATTTGGCTGAAAAAAGAGACTAAACTTTTGTTATTTGAATACTATTTAGGAGGTGGTTTATATGCCAAGAGGTGATGGAACAGGACCTACGGGAGGTGGCGGTTCAGGAACAGGAAGGGGAAGAGGAGGAGGAGCTAGCCGCATGGGAAGGATGGGAGGGACCAGACCAGGCTCTGGTCCCAGTGGTAATTGTAGATGCCCATCCTGCGGAGCTACAGTCCCTCACAGTGTAGGCGTGCCATGCTATGATGAAAAATGCCCCAAGTGCGGTACAGCAATGATTAGGGGGTAGTCATTTATGATAATATCAATAGCAAGCGGGAAGGGCGGGACTGGAAAGACAACAATTGCTGTAAACCTAGCCCTTTCCCTTGGCGGTGTGCAGTTTTTGGATTGTGATGTTGAAGAACCTAATGCTCATATATTTATAAATCCTGAATTGGCAGAACGTATGTCTGTGGGTATACTTGTGCCAGAGGTAGATGATTCAAAATGCACATATTGCGGCAAGTGCGCTGAGGTTTGCGAGTTCAATGCCATTGTAGTGATTAAGGATAAGGTTCTATTCTTCCCGGAATTGTGTCATGGCTGCGGTTCATGTAGCTATTTTTGCCCAGAGAATGCCATAAGCGAGATTGAGAGAGAGATAGGGATTATTGAAAGGGGGAATTCTCAAAACATTGAGCTTATCCACGGTATCCTTAACATTGGAGAACCGATGGCTCCGCCTTTAATCAGGCGCGTTAAAGGGCTTATCCATAATAACAAAGATGTTATAATTGATGCATCACCTGGTACGTCATGTCCGGTTGTGGAATCAGTAAAGGGAAGCGATTTCTGCGTATTAGTGACCGAGCCCACCCCATTTGGCTTAAACGATCTTAAACTTGCTGTAGAGATGATAAGGAAATTGCGGATTCCCTTTGGAGTGGTAGTAAACTGCGCGGATATCGGGAATGAAGAGGTTGAAGAATATTGCAGAGAAGAAAATATACAAATTTTAATGACCATCCCTTGGGATAGGCGAATAGCGGTAGCATATTCTGAAGGGATCCCATTATTAGAGGCCTTGCCTGAGTATAATGAAAATTTTATTCAACTTTATGATATGATAAAAAAGGAGGTTAACTAAAATGAAGCAGTTAACCATTATAAGCGGCAAGGGTGGAACAGGCAAGACCACGATTACCGCTGCCTTTGCTTCGCTATCTGATTCTCATGTGATGGCGGACTGTGATGTAGACGCCGCTGATCTATATCTTATCTTAGAACCAAAGATAGAGAAGAGTGAAGTTTTTCATGGAGGTAAAACTGCGGTTATAGACAGTGGGAGATGCATTTTATGCTGTGAATGCCAAAATCTTTGCAGATTTGATGCTATAAAAGACTATGTGGTTGACCCCATATCATGCGAGGGTTGCGGATTATGCGCAAGAGCATGTCCACAGGGCGCAATAAATATGGAAGAAAATATATCCGGCAAGTGGTTTATCTCTCATACTCGATATGGATATATGACTCATGCTGAGCTTGGAATTGCCGAGGATAATTCAGGAAAGCTTGTGACCTTGGTGCGACAGCAGGCGAAATTGATTGCAGAGAGGGAAGAGGTTGAATATATTATTGTTGATGGCCCTCCTGGCATAGGTTGTCCAGTAATAGCGTCAATTACAGGTGTTGATCTCTTGCTTGTTGTTACTGAACCTACCTTGTCAGGGATACACGACTTAGAAAGAGTAATTGGGGTTGCCAAGCATTTTAATATTCCATCATTGGTATGCATAAATAAATATGATATTAATTTATATAATTCAAAACAGATAGAGGAATATTGTTCGAAAAACATGTTGCAGATAGCGGGGAAGATAAGTTACAATCCAGAGGTAACAAAAGCCATGATAAACAAAAAATCTGTAGTTGAGTATGACTGTGGAGAGGTAACCGAAGAGGTTAAGGGGATTTGGAAAGGTGTAATGAAGACCATGAATAATTAGTTTGCTTGGAGGACCCTTAGAGGAAGGTGTAAAATGATAGTGGGGTGCGGATGGAAAAGAAATAAGATTCAAAAATTATTTATAGCGGTTTCATAAGGTATAGAAGTTAGCACAATAATGGAGATAAAAAAATGGGAATGAATACAAAATTGAAACATATAGAATCATTAAAGGATTTTGAGGTTACACTATCCGATAATGATATGCTGGTAGTCTGTGCGGGTAGATGGGGACCAATGTGTATCCCTGTTTATAAAGTAATGGAGCATTTGGAATTAGTGAATAAATATAAGCATATTCAATTTCGCGTTGTAGAATTTGATAATGAGGCCGCTTCTCCAATAAAAAAAGCAAAAGAATGCAGTAGTTTTAGAGGATTACCATTCACAGTATATTATCGTAATCAAAAGATTGTGCATGCCACAACGAGTATTCAAACAAAGGCTCAAATTGAAGAAATTTGTGAAGAATGTTTTTTCTAATGCGCTTTATAACATTATGATGAATTCATTTTTAAGAATTAGGAATAATTAGTATAATAATTAAGAGAGCTATAGACATTTTTAATTTGGACTGTTTCCGTATTAAAAATCTACAATCCTAAGATGTAGAGAGTAGGAGGAATAGGATGTCACAAATAAATAAATTTATTGTTATAGGGTGTGGAGGAGCAGGAGCACCTGCCGCCATATTGTCAAAGAAATTAAATCCCAATCTTGAAGTTACAGTTATCCGTATAGAGCCTTATTTTATTGTAAGATGAGCATTGCCACATGTTGTAGCCGGTCTGGCTACTGTCGAATCTATTATCAATCCAGATAAAATTTTTTTTCAGGAAAGGGGGATTAAATCCCTAATAAATAAGGTCACCGCATTGGATACAAGAAAAAAAGTTCTTACCTTACAAAATGGCGATTCTCTTTCATATGATAAGCTATTGATAGCGACTGGGGCAAAACCGAAGGTTCCCCCTTTTCCTGGAAGAGATCTTGAGGGCGTGTACACCTTGAGAAGCACTCCAGAAGCGGAGAAAATGAAAATATTTATAGAAGAAAGAAGTGTAAAAAAAATGATCATTGTTGGAGCCGGTGCTATTGGATTAGAATTAGGAACGCTGCTTTTGACAACAAGGCCATCTTTGGATATAACTGTAGTCGAATTTCTTGATCGTCCACTTCCTCCAATGTTAGACAGTGAGTTGGCGCTCACGCTTATGGAGTATCTTACTCAGGAAGGGATCAGGCTAAAATTGGGAAATAGAGTGGAAAGAATCATTGGGAAAGATGGATTTGTATCAGGTGTGGAGCTTTCTACAGGGGAAATCATTCCCGCGGATATGGTTGTTCTTTCAATTGGAGTTCAGGCCAATTTAGAATTGGCAAAACAAATTGGTTTGGAATTGGGGGATATTGGGATAAAAGTGAATAAATTTATGGAAACCTCAAATCCAGACATCTTTGCCGCTGGAGATTGCGTGCAAATGGAAAGCCCTATTACAAAAAAACCTATTCCTGGTCAAAATCGCTCCACCGCCGTTATTCAAGGAAGATTGGTAGCGAAACAACTTGCCGGCTATAATATCGAATTCCCTGGTGTATTAAATAATTTAGCGGTTAAACTTTTTGACAAATCTATAGCTTCAGTTGGTCTGATTGAGGAGTTTGCCAACAAGGAAGGCATTAAAACAGTAAGCTCTGTAGTTGAGTCAAGAAACAAACACAAAATGATTAAGGGGCAGATCCCCTGGACACTGAAGTTAGTTTTTGATAAAAATTCTCAAAAATTGATTGGTGGGCAAATACTTAGTGATAGTGAGGCCCCTATGAAGGAGATAGATACAATCAATTATGCGATTAGAAGTGAAGCGACCGTTTCAGATCTCACCACTATAATGTGTGCCGCTCATCCTGATTTATCTTCAGAACCTAGCGCTGAGCCAATTGCGTTGGCCGCAGAGCAATCTCTCCAAAAATTTAAAGCTATTTGAGATAGCTTTTCAAGATCAATAAATGAGGAGAATTAAGATGGTAATCGAAATTACAGATCAAAATTTTGAGAAAGAAGTATTAAAAACAGATTTGCCTGTCCTCGTTGATTTTTGGGCGTCATGGTGTGGCCCATGCAAAAGGGTATCCCCAGTAGTTGATAAGCTATCAGAGAGCTATAATGATAAAGTCAAGTTTTGTAAGGTTAATATTGAAGAAGCTCGAGATACAGCCAGCAAATATGGAATAATGAGCATACCAACATTGATGTTTTTCAAGAATGGCGAGAATGTTGATGGGATCGTCGGAGCTGTGCCCGAGGAAATTATTAAGTCGAAAATTGAAAGGCTTCTATATGTGGTCATATAGTCTGAGTATTGGTAATGCTAATGATAAAAGAAGAATATAAGGGAATAAAAAGAGAGTGGAACTTAGAAAGAAAATAGTAGAAAAATTGAAACAAATTAAAGATCAAGGAACCACGGTAGATGTAATAAGTATGGGATTGATTAAGAATCTTATTGTGACTGAAGATGCAAAAGTCTCTTTTGAAATACAACCCTCATCCTCTATCTGTCCATTGGTTTTTTCTTTAGCCCATGATATTAAAAACTCTCTATTGAAATTGAATGAAATAAAAGAGCTTAATATAACAATAATAGGTCATCAGATGGCTGATGATATAAATAAATATCTTACAGAATGATCAAATAATTGTAGTTATCTTAATATTTTAAATGAGTATAATAGATTATTATCGAGTTTTAGATTTAGAGCGGGATGCGTCAGCGCAGGATATAAAAAAGGCATATAGACAGTTAGCTTTTAAGTATCATCCTGATCAAAATAAAATGGATGCCAATGCAGAAGAAAAATTTAAGGAGTTAAATGAAGCCTATGCGGTATTGGGTGATTCTAAAAAAAAAGAGTTATACGATCAAATTGAGTATAGCAACTTTTGGAAGCATAATTCAGATGAAAATGCAACCAGTTTTAGACATAGAAATGATATAAAATCTGATCCCGCCTTTTACGGTAGGAAGGGATGCCATAGAAGAAAGAAGTATGACAGGGGTTGTGCTTTCCGAACTGGCAGGTCAAGGAACTTCATCTTTGATGATAAAATTATATATAAAATAAATATTACTACTGACGAAGCGCTTTATGGTACAGAAAAAGTTATACCAATTGAGATTTTAGGGAGAGTTAAATTAGTTAAGCTAAATATTACTTCAGATATAATGAATGGTGATGTTATAAACTTCTCAATTGCCGATGAAGGAATATCGATTAAATATGTTTATATTAAAATAAATATAATATAATTATTATAATAAATCGAGGTTATAGATTTATCAGAAATTGAGAAGAAATGAATTCAATATAATAAAGGGATACTATCAATAACTATAAGAAAAAATATAATAAATTAGGAGAAGAATATGACAGAAGTAAAAGATTTATTGATATTTGTAAATAGTGGAGCAGATAAACCCTATAATCAATATGCCGCTTATGTAATTGCTTTTGTTGCAAAACAGGTGAAAAAAATTGATAATGTTACGGTATATTATGGCCCACAAGGTGTAAGCATGAGCAAGAAAGGAGAACTAGCAAAATTTGCTATTCAGAGTTCAGTAAAAGAACTATTATCTGGTCAAATTGACGGTCTCTCTGCCTCTGATTTACCTGATAATCTTGAGCAGCTTGCAATATTCTTAAGCAGTAAGCTTGGAGTGACAATTGCTTCCTGTGGTACTTTTCATGTTATTGACGGATTTGCCAGTAACATTGATGATAAATCAAATGTGGAGGATTTTATCATCCCTTTGGAAGTGCCAAAAGCTGTCGAAGCCTTGCTGAAGGCTGATAAAGTGCATTATATGTAAATGTGTTTGGATAGTATCCCTAATTTGTAGTTTCAACACATTTACAATTGAGTAATTATTATATAAAAACAATATCTATTTATAATATATGAAATGTTAAAGTAGATTTGTGAATAAATATATATTAGGTGGAGCTAACACATGCAGTCAACAAACTTGACATTATATGACAGTCTAATCGAGAGAGCGTCAGATCTTGCTCAAAAGGTTGGCAGAAAAGCAAGAGTGCTGGTTACTGACGATATTACTAATAACCTTTACAGTTCTGTTGCTAAAGAAGTTAATGATTTTGCTGAATTGATCAATATTGATACAAGTTTTGCAAAGGAAAAGCTTGCTGAATATAAGGGATATAAGGATGATCCTCAAGGTATGCTAAACAGAAAGACTAAGATTGATAAGTTAGACGAGACATTGTCAATGATGTATAGCTCGTTTGGCATTAGCGAGGAAGAGGTCTTGCCCTTCCTCTCGGCTTCGCTTGAACTCAAATCAAATAGGGCAGATGCTTTATTAGGAGGTATTGATGTTCCAACTGAAGCAATGATTGTTGGTTGTTCTTTGGTACTTGATTATAAGACTCCTTCAGCAATATTCTTTTCTCAAATGAGAAGGCTTGATTCCATTGGAATTGTTAAAGAACACCCTGATAATATTTTTGAGTTAACCCTTCCTGATGGGAATGAACTTATTGTATCTTATCCAATTGATAATTCAGATGTAAAAGGAATTGTTGATGCGGCTAATAGAGCCTCTGATATGCTCAGTAATCCAATTATAGCCTTTGTATCCTTTTCAACTGCGGGTTCATCAAATCATGATCATCCAGGGCTTATGAAGAGAGCTAGTGAGATGTATATTCAAAGCGGTGGAAGGGGTGTCTGTTTTGGCGATATACAGTTAGATGCTTCGCTTGACAGGCATATAATGTTAAAAAAATTAGGTGGATATGATCCATTCAATGGGGAAAATGCTAATTGTCTGATTTATTCTGATGCCACCTCCGCACATTCAATAATAGATTATTTTGAATGGGCCTATAATAATTATTATGGTAGGTCGGGTAATATTATTGCCATAAGTGATATGGCGATAAAGCCGAATCCAGCGCCAATTCAATTAGCTCAGATAATGATTGAAAGTATATCAACATTTAAATTAATAGTCGGTGTAAAACCAGTTGTTGCTCTTATAGGTCATGATAAAATGACAATAGAAAAGATTCGAAAAACCATCTCTCTCTTGCCAGAAGGATATAAGTCATATTTATATAGTGCAGATGCAATGACATTAAGAGATGCGCTTTCCACAGAGACGACCCTATTCATATACCCTGAGCTTGCTTATGGGAATCCAGCATACAAGGCATGGCAATTATTAAATCCTGGTTTTTTTGTTACTCAGGGTTTTGAAAAACCAGTTTGCGATCTCTCCAGAGGAGATGATAATAGCCCTGAAAGAATAAGATCAACCATTGCATATCTTTGCATATCCTGCCTAGATAATTAGGCCTAAAACAGTCATATCTTGCTGAAATCTAAATTTTCCTTTTCAGAATAATAAATTTGCTGGTGAAGTGACTGTAAATCAGACATTTAAGGTTTTTAATTGCAAGAGATAACCTCTATATATTCAAGGAATTATTTTATTAAAGTTGTAAATATTGTCATCAGCACAGGTCTTACCCTCACAAGAGCGCCATTGATAACTGCTTCTTTTATTTTCATGCAATCCTGTCTTAATTGATTGATACAGGTAACAAGCACAAGTCCGTTTGCATAGCAATAATAAAAAGCGCAATTAAACCAACAGATGTCGGGATTGATAAATATTCTCCTGAAATCAAAAGACCGAATACACCATCTATAAGAGCAAGAGGAACATTAAAAAAAATAAAAAGCGCATTTTTATATTTCCCAATGATAAAAAAAGTATTAAAAAGATTAACAAAAAGGCAAGTGGTACTATTACAAATAATGGAGCCAATGAGAGTTTTCTTTACCGTCCATGTGGCATTTCCCACAAGCATAGTCTAATTATAATAAAATACTAATTCAACATCCGCTGGAAGAGCCTTCTGTACTTCAATAAACTTTTCTTTAAGGCGCTCGATTACTCTGAATGTATTTTCCCCATAAAGCTTTAGTACAATTCCGGCAACAACCTCATCAGATCCATTTCGAATGAAGATTCCTCTTCGAATTTCATTACCATATTCAATCCGGGATACATCGCTAAGACGAATTGGGAATCCATTCACTACTTTAAGCTTGATATCACCTATATCCTCAAGCGTCCTGATTAAACCAATTCCTCTAACAAGATACTCTTCTGAACCAAACACAATAAACTGCCCGCCTTCATTGCCATTATTAGAATTAATGCTTTCAACTACCTCGCTGAGACTAATTTTATACTGCGCCAGAGCAGAGGGATTCAGTTTAACCTGATATTGCAATACATGACCCCCCATAGAAAAAACCTTTGTCACACCCGGTACACTCTATAACTGATATTTTAGTACCCTATTGATGTCCATAACCTGCATGCCCTCCAATATTGCTCATTACAAATTTAGCCTTAAACTTGAAGGAGCCAATACCAACATAAGAATCCCCAATATTCAAACCTGAAAGGAGATGACTATAATGAATGCCCTTTTCCCCAATACTAAAAGTGACAAGTCTGTAAACGCCTTTCCCTTCCGGTACAAAAACACAGGGCTTTTCATCAATCACCTGTAGAGCATTATTGGATATTATAGGTATACTCTTGCCAGTTATCAGCACAATCTTTCCTTTAACAAACATACCAGGTTGAAATTGATTATTCCTGTTTGGAAGCACCACCCTAGCGATAAAACCTCTTGTCTCTTCATTAAAGATTGGTTGAATATAAGAAATAATTCCTGAAGCCCTTATATGAACACCAACAGACTCGATATCGACTTTTTGGCCAATTTTAATAATATGGAGGTTTTTTATATAAACTGCGAGATTGATCCATACTATTGAAAAATTTGCTATTTTATATACAGTTGTTTCATCAGAGAAAAACTTGCCGAGAGTAATATGTTTCTCAATTATTCTGCCAGGAATTAATGATCTTATATGATATGATGATAAACTTTCATTGCTTTCTATTATAGCAAGCACCTCGCCTGTTTTATCATTATCCTCAGGTTTTTTTATAAATCTTTTTGTATCGCTTCAATGAAATGGGACAATATTTACCAATTATCAATTCTATACTTCTACATAGACAAACATTTACTGTAAATATAATAAAATGTGTTTCTGCAATTTTATCACTTTCCAATAACTGCGCTATCAATTATAATGACTTAAAATTATTTATGAAATATTTATCTTATGAAAATCATTTTTATATTGATTTATTACAACAAATGCCTTTTTGTTGTCTCTTTCATCAATAATATTATTAATAGTAAGATAAAGAAAGCACATAAGTCTTTATAGTATTGATATGGAGAAATGTATTTCTATTCATACTGTATAGACAAGTTATGAAATTCGACCTTTAAGAAAGTTATAATTATTACCACTTAGGGGCAATATAATAAACAAAGAGATAATTATGAAATTTACAGAACTTAATTTAAACGAAAAACTCCAGCATGGAATAGATGATGCTGGTTTTGTAAAATGCATGCCTGTTCAGGAAATCACCTTTACGCATACCTTTATGGGAAAGGATGTATATGTTCAATCTCAGACTGGAACTGGTAAAACTGCGGCCTTCCTGATCTCGATTTTTTACCTAATGCTTCAAAATGAACCTAATAAAAGACAGAAGGCCCTTGTCATCGCGCCTACACGAGAGTTAGCTGATCAGATAGGAAGGGAGGCTGAGGTGATAGGTAGGCATACAGGAGTTAAGTGTGGCACATTTTATGGTGGTGTCGGATATAATAGACAAGAAAAGTTGCTAAGAGATGGAGTAGACATTATAATTGGTACGCCAGGGAGGCTAATCGATTTCAGCAAATCTGGTAAACTGGATCTCAAAAAGATAGGTATACTGGTTATTGATGAGGCGGACAGACTCTTCGACATGGGATTCCTGCCAGATATCAGGAAAATGCTGAAAAAGCTGCCCTCAAAGAGTCATCGGCAGTCAATGTTGTATAGTGCAACACTGGATCATCGAGTTAAAAAGATAGCAAGCGAATATATGAATGATGCTGAAGAAGTCGAAATCGAACCAGACCAGATTACAGTTGAAAGCGTTTCTCAGAAGCTCTATCATGTTGGAAGAGAAGAAAAAATGAATCTGTTATTAGGAATTTTGAAAACTGAACAACCTAGGAATGCCATTGTCTTTACAAATACAAAACAGAAGGCTGTGGAAGTCGCAAAGCGATTGAAACATAATGGATTTAACTGTCAGTATATAATCGGCGATCTCCCTCAGAAAAAGAGATTGCAGATAATTGATCAATTAAAGTCGGACAAGATTCCATACCTCATTGCTACTGACGTTGCGTCACGTGGACTGCATATAGATGACCTTGAAATGGTGATCAACTATGATTTACCTGAAAATTCAGAGAGCTATGTTCACAGGATAGGTCGCACTGCACGAGTTGGGAAATCCGGAAAAGCGATATCACTCGTTTGCGAAAAATGTGTTTATAACCTGGAAGCGATTGAATCCTACACCAAAATGAAGATTCCGGTTGAATGGGCTGAAGATAATCTCTTTGAGGAGGACAAGGTTGCTAGTATGAACTTTTCAATGTCCAACAACATCGATGGCAGACAAAAAAGAAAAACCAATAATAAAAGGAAAAACAATCAAAGGAGAACCTCTTCAAACAGCAAAGATAAACATATACCAGTACAGGGTAAAAGACCAATCATAAAAGTAGAAAGGCCAAAAGTCGTCAAGGATTCTAAGGTCAAAGTGTGTAACGCTATAAAACCTATAAATGTTGAAAAACAATCACGTCCCTCAAGAAATGTATCCATTGATGAACGCCTTGAGTATTATAGTAAAAAATATGGGGAGAAGTTTATTGTTATTAATGATCGTGTTGATATGAAAAAGAAAAAAAATCGCAACTTTAGTATTAAAGGAATATCCAGTATCCTAAAAAAGCGAAAAAAAACTTCATAAGTTATACTCGATAATCCAGATGATTTCTTACTCCTCAATCTACTTAGCATGTTATTCAACTAAGTAGTAAAAAACCATGATATTAAACAGATAAGGATGGTCATTACGATATTTTGTGGGCTAATTGATGAATTGTAGGAATAGTCGTATCACTTTTTCTTATCAATTTTATCTTTAAGAAGGTCTCCCAGATTGCTAAAGGGATTATATGAATCATCCTTTTTATTCATATATTGCTGATAATTATTCATTTCGCTGTCCTTTTGACTGTATACTACAGGTCTCAAGGATATCCTTCTCTTCTCAATGTCCACCCCAGCGATCTGCACCTCAACTCTTTCTCCTTCATTAACAATCTCACGGGGGTGTTTTATCCTAGCGTTGTCTCCCAATTCAGAGATATGAATAAGACCGTCAAGGCCGGGCTCAAGTGTAACAAAAGCTCCAAAATTTGTAATACGCGTTATTTCTCCAGTATGATGTGATCCCTTGGTATATTTTATTTTAGCATCATCCCATGGATCTGGTTGGAGTTCTTTGATACTCAATGAAATCTTTTCATTCTCCCAATCCAGATTTATTACAGCAACCTCAATTTCCTGGCCTATTGATAATGATTGACGAATATCATCAACTTTACCTCTGCTTATCTCTGAGATGGGCAGCAAGGCCTGTATGCCCCCAATGTCAACAAATGCGCCAAAATCCTGAATAGATTTTACATGACCCTTAATCCTTTTCCCTTCATGTAATGAATCCTTTAGCGTCTCTATTTGAGCTTGTCGTTTTTCTTCAAGAATGGCTCTATTGGAAAGAATAATATTACGCCCATTCTCACTGAATTCAATGATCTTAAAAGGCAGATGCTCAGTAATGTATTTATCAATATTCTCTCGTCCCATGCCTATCTGTGAATATGGACAAAAGGCCCTGGTATTGCCTATCTTTACTTCACAACCGCCCTTGACCTCCCTCTCAACAAAACCTTCCACAGGAATTCCATTCTTATAAGCCATTTGTAATAGATCAAGTCCTGCATTCTCACCACTGATTCTGGTAGTAAAATGTAGCTCTTCATTCTGTGAAGATAATAGATATGCTTTAATTTTATCACCTTCCTTCACAGTCAGGTTACCATCTTCATCTATCAGTTCCTTTGCTTCAAGATATCCTTCACTCTTTCCTCCAACATTAAGAAATATCCATTCACCTGCTATCTTGATGATTTCGGCATCAACCATCTGACCGGTTATGTACATATGACTATCAACATGATTGTTTTCAAGTAGCTCAGCAAAATTCTGATTACATTCGTTATCTATAACTTCTTCATTCTCAACCGAGTTATCAATTAGATCATCTTGTTGATTTAAATCTGATTTTTCAGTACTCAATGGTGTATCTCCAATATTGTGATTATGATTATTTTTATAATATCATAATATATAAAAATATGATATCAATATTTTTGATTATAGTTTTTGAGATGATTAGTAATAACCAATAAGACCTATCATCCATTTTGATGTCAGGATGAGTAATAGTGCTTGAAAATTAAACATTATTAGTGTAATATATGACCGAAGTCTTTTAGCAATAAAGAATTATTTTGACTTCAATCATATTGGGAAGGTATATTTTGTCAACCGCAAAAGACATAATGATCACCAATGTAATTACAATAACAAAGGAGACACCAGTTCGCAAGGCAATCGAACTTATGCTGGAAAAAAGAATCAGCGGATTTCCAGTTGTATCAAGGGAACTGAGTCTGGAGGGTATTATCTCAGAGAAGGATCTACTACAATTAGCATTTTCAGATACCATTGATGGTATAACTGTTGAGGCATTTATGACAACTGAGGTAATATCATTTGAAGAGGATTCTGATCTATTCGATATATGTGATTATTTTATAAATCAGAATATCAAAAGGGTCCCGATTCTATCAGAGAATAAACTAGTTGGAATTATAAGCAGGAAGGATATGCTACAGTATATTTTGGAAATGTAAATACTCAGTAAAAATGGATTGGTTTAGTTACACCCAGTAGCATATGTCAATATATAATGTTATTGTATAATAATTATGAGAAGATCAGCCCATCATCCAAGAAGCGCTGTCATTTTATGAATAATTTTTTTATTGTAGAGTGAACCCTCCAAAAGCCCCGTATAGAGATAATTTGATCTCTTTGCCACAAGCTCATCATCGGTTAATGAATCATCCTTGTCGTCGATTTTATACCCCTCAGTTATTGTATGAATAACTCGTTGTATTGTGAAGCTAATCATATCCTTCAGTGTATCCCTTTTTTCTACAACCTTATCCACTTCTGATAACTTCCTTAAGATATAATCCAACTTCCCCTGATCCCTCATATTCATCTTTATCAGAGATACAAGCTCAAGAGAGAGGGACACAGCTCTCTCTAAAATTGGCAATAAAGAATTCAATTCACCTAACATCTCCTGACATACCTCAAGCAATCTCATTCTAATATTGTCACTTATGGGGGGGGTGATAATACTAGAGTTGTAGATCGAATTAATTTTATAAAAAATATCATCTTCTGCATCGTTAAAACAAATATCATCAGAAGCGATATGTCTAACCCCCTTAATAATAGCCCCATTGGTTGTTGCATTAATAATCTTATCATCGCCCCTCTTCTCAAACCATGAAAGAAAGATCATCATTTTTTGATTTGTATGAACCCTATCCCCCTTTATTCCATCAACATATATTTTTGGCAAAGCTGTTAGCTGATACCTATTAAACATTTGAATGCTGTATAATCTATATGTTCTTAGATAAATCTCCTCATCGAGATAAGAACCCCTTGCATGTGCCAGACCATTGGTGAATGCTAAATCCTGACCTACAAGAACGATGGGTGAGGCACCGATTCTTTTTGCAAAGTCATAGGCATTTGTCGCAACGGAACCCCCATATGCAAGCTCGCCCCTCTCGCCAGCCACATCTTCAATCCATTTCATCATTTTGAAGGCCATACCAGTGATGGCTATGTCTCCCTTAAAAAGACGAAATACAGATGGATGCACGGTTGGATCAGCAATCAATATTGTCTGTTTATGTTCATCACCCTCAAAATATCTGGCATTGACAACCTGAGGATCAACGGTAATGCAAAAATGGGGTTCAATGCCATATCTCTTAAGAATCTTATAGGAGGTGTCTACTGCAATGATTAGAGCCCTCCCTGCATTAGCCTGTACAAACTCCAAGCTCTCATATAGTGATGGCCCAGCGCCAACAATAATTGCTGGGACATCTTTAAATTGATTATAAAAAATATTCGCTCCAGGATAATGGTAAAAAGCTTGAATGTTCCTTGCAATATTTGCGCTCCATATTTTTTCGAACTTTGATAGTGTTGCAATATTCACTTCTTTGGTTGAAAGGTATGATCTCGCAATGTTTCTAATATTGTTATAATATTCAGGATCAACCTGAAAGGCCCCCCTTGGTGCAATAAATGAAACTCGATAAGTGGATTTTCCCCTTAAGGCATCAGATATGGCCTCCTCATCCGGATCAACCAAAAATTTCAATCTATTATCGCGGAGAATTGCAGTCAAATCGCGATGCCTTAGGGCCGCCCTTATCATCCAGAGATCCTTCTCAATAACAAGAATAAGCGCATCATCATTAATCAATTGTAATAATTCTTCTATCTGATAGGCAAACCCGAATCCAAAAACAATAAACAGATCAAACCTATCCACATCAATCTCTGCGACTAGTCTCTTAGCTTCCTTAATGGGATCGAACTTGCTATGGATAAAAACCCTCCTGCCATCCAACGCTAACTCTGGAACCTTATTGCCATCTCTGGAATCAACAACATTTACCTGACAACTGTCCCTTGAATTTATTATTTCTGTATGTAAGTGTGGAGAGGTCTCTCTAATTATAGATAGATTTGCATCATATAGTGATATCATTTCTTTCATCTCAAATAGAGTATAATCTCTTGGTCCTTCTTGATAGCTGTTCTCGATACAGGTTGCTGCTTATAGATCCTCCCATTCCCCTTAAATAAATATTTTACATTATGACTCTTTTTCATAGTGACTAGGACTTTAAGCGCTTGCGAGATACTCAGTCCCTTAAAATCTGGCAATGTTGAGCCATCAAATTTTCTTTCCTTAAATTGTATTTTTTGGGGTTCTCTATGTCCATGGGGATCGATCTTTACTCCCCTATATGGCAGCACTCTCTTGGCGATATTCGCAAAAATAGGGGCTGCGACTTTGCCACCTGATATTGCATTCTTAGGTTCATCAATTACTACCAAAATGCATATATCCGGATCTTCAAAAGGAGCTATGCCGATAAAGGAGGCTATCCATTTATTTGTATAATATCCGCCACTCTTCATGGGCTTCTGTGATGTTCCGGTCTTTCCAATAACATTATAATGCTGTAAAGCAGCCTTTTTGCCTGTTCCATTGATTATTACATCTCTCATTATTTTTAATACCTTTTTAGCCACTTCAGCCTTTATCACATTCCCCATTTTTTTTGGATAGAAATCCTTAATAATTGAACCGTCATCCCTCTCGAGGGATTCAATTATTCTTGGGACAATATACACACCCTCATTAGCTATAGCACAGAAGGCTCCTGCTAATTGTAAAATTGTAACTGATATCTCATGTCCAATCGAAATTGAATATTTTGATAAACCCGACCAATTATCTAATGAACGAAGAATACCATTCGATTCTCCAGGCAGATCAATGCCAATTCTTTTACCAAAACCAAGATGGTCTAAAACATTGAACAAATTCTCTTCGTTGATCTGCTTCATTATCTCAATAATCCCAACATTGCAGGAATACCTTATTATCTTTTTCAGGTTAACTCTTCCATGCCTGCCTGTGCAATTAATTGTTGTGTCTGCTATTTTTATTTTGCCAGAACAAAGAAATTTTTTGTTAAGAACATCAGGCCAACCCTCTAATATTGCAGCAAGGGATATTATCTTAAGCGTTGACCCAGGCTCAAATGAATCCACAACAGCAAAATTTCTAATAACCTCAGTGGAATACTTATAATAATAATTTGGATTATAATTAGGATATTTAGCAATAGCGAGTATCCTCCCTGTCTTAACCTCGATAATCACAGCCATACCCCTATATGCATCAAACTCCTCTACACCATTTTGAACTTCTCTTTCTGCTATATATTGAATAAACCTATCAATAGTAAGTTTTAGGTTTACGCCTACAACTAAGTCCTCGTCGTGCCTATGACTACCCCATTTGCCTCGACCAGAAAGGTGATCATCGAATCTAAATTCAATGCCCTCAAGGCCTCTATTATCAATATCAACAAAACCAATAATATTTGATGCTAAATTATCATGTGGATAGATTCTGTGAAATTCATTCTTAAAATACAATCCCTTTATATGCATATCCTCTATTCTTTTTACGATTTTATCATTCAATTTTCTCTTTAACCAGACAAATCTCTTTTTTTTCCTGAGCCTCTTTTCAATGATATGTTTGGGCCTACGTATATGGGGGGATAAAATTTTAGCTACCTCTTCAGGATTATCTATCTCTTCAGGATTAGCAAATAAGGAATCTCTCTCAATATTGATTGCTAGAATAAGACCATTTTTGTCCTTGATAAGGCCGCGTTTTATTTTCACCTCCTTATTAGTAGAAAGGTTTATTTTTTCAGAAAAGTGTAGATCATAAAATTTATAGATAAAAAAAAGGGCTATACCCAGAAAAAGCAAGCCCGTTATATAAATCCTTCTTATAAATATTCGTTGGTCCATTAATCAAAATAATAGTAAATCAATTCATTGCTCCAAATAAAATGAGAGAGTTAAGATCTCTATATTATCGTTGGAGGATAATAGAAAGGCAAAGCTTGCATGGAAAGCTGAATTGATAGCCTTCCATTCATCCATTAAAGGCATCTAATCATATAATATTTCTCTTAGACGAGGAGTCTTTCATTTATGGTGAGAATCGATATCACCAATAACTGATCTAAATAAATAAGATCTACCTAATCAATCCATATCTTGAAAAATCTAAATTCTTAACCTGCTCTGTGTTCCAATATAGAACAAATGCCCTGCCTTTTATCCTTTCAATAGGAAGATAACCAAAACCCCTGCTATCATACGAATTTTCTCGGTTATCTCCCATCGCAATAACCTTGCCCTCAGGCACCTTCCCTTCAATCCTTTTGTCGCTAAATCCTCTATAACTCGTTACTCCCTTAACATAAGGCTCTTCTAATCTCTTACCATTAATGTAAACATAACCACCCTTAATATGAAATTCATCGCCGGAAACAGCGATGCATCTCTTAATAAAATCCTTTTTCTCTTCATTAGGTGGTCTAAAAATAATAATATCCCCTCTTTTAATGCTTCGAAGACCTAAAAAATCTAGATGTATCGATTTCTCCATAGATAACATTTTGGGGATAATTGATCCATAGGTTATCTTTTCTACTAACAGATGATCTCCTACTAAGAGGGTATCTTCCATAGAACCTGTTGGAATATAATAAGCCTGAATAATAAACTCCCTTATGTGCATGGCCAAAATAAAAGCGACTAAAAGTGCTTCAAAAAAATCCCAAATCTTCTTGAATACTTCTGTTCTGTTGGGGAACATATCCTTAAAGTCTGAAAAAAAGCTATTGCGATCCTCTTCACTAAGAAGTGATAGAGGGAATGAAGATTTATCATTATTCCCTCGAATAATAAGATTTCCAAAAAGATCAACCTTAAGATATTGTATATCATCCCTGGGAATTTGAATATTCCCATCCCTCTTTTGCAGTTCAATGCTTTCAGCATGGACAATGATTCTGCTATTTTTATGTTTCATATACTTGATAATATGATTAAGGAATCTTATTATCAAAATAAGTGTTAGTGTTCCACCGAATATGAATGTCCATAATTCAAATGATGATTTAACAAATGGATCAATTGCTGCTATAAATATTGTAGAATAGATCAGAAGGAGGATATACCCCGCTCCCTTAAAAAAGAATTTAAGACTATCTGAACCAGAAATAACATTTAATTCCAAGTCTATAACTTCTGATTCCACAAAACTCAAGTATTGTAACATTATTGACTCCTGAAGACTCTCAATAGATAATATAATTGTAGATATACACTGTATGCGTTTGATAATTCATATATACCATTAACCTGTGATATTTTTTTACATTTGCTTTTACTCCCTAATTTCTGAAACCTTGAGTTACTACTATTAATATCAGCCTCTTCCTTCACACTATCAATATTTATTATGTTCATCTTTTTCACGCCCTTAATCAAGTCCAATCACCTTAATCGGATATGATCTAGTTAGTGAGGATATAAGTAGTGGGAAGAAAGTAAAACGACCTCGGATCTCTCACCAAGCAAAGGTGAGGATAGGGAGATTTCCATTTAATGGAGTTACTTCTCAGTTGTTGGCTACACACTTTAGAATATATAAATACGATGTTATACAAACATATTTAAGTACAATAACACAAATTTAATTGCATATTTGAGCATACTTGTATATTATATTATGATTTCAGTGTCCACAACTTTTTTAGTTATGAAAAAAATAACAGAAGCAATAAAAAGGCTTTCTCAAGATCAGATTGATGAACTGGCATCTATAGTTAAGATTAAAAAATCGGTCAATAATTACAATGAAACAATTATATCCAGGATTCTCTCTTTTAGGGGGATGAATTCAATCCTATTTGATCTAAAGCTTGACGAACTTAATGTATTATCCCTTGTATATCAGAATAAGAAGGGTATCACCTTTAGTGAGATTGAGAAGAACTTAAAGATCGATACTATAAAAATTGAAGAAATATCTAAACTTCTTGCCCAGAGATTGCTTGTATATGTATTAAAAAACAGGGAGAAACTTCACAATAAACTCGACAAGTTACATAATATATCAGAGGTGAGCGATTTTCTCACTCCCTTGAATGCGAATTCAATTATTTCATATATAAAAACAATTTTTAATTACCTGGAGAGTAAGGATTTAGACTCTAATAATTCTCCATTATCAAATAGCCCGATTCTGGAGGTAATAGATACAGTCAAGTATAAAGGCTATGCTAATAATTTGATTGAATTGATCTTTAAAAGTGGAGGAGTTCTATTATTAGAGGAGGCCTATAAATTAATACCTTCACAGGTGATAGAAGGACTACTCCTGGAATTGAAAAAAAAGAAAATAATTCATATTTGCCAGGATCTGAATATTTCTTCTAAATCATTTATTTTGCTTAGTGAAGGCCTATTTATTCTACTGTTAAATCAGCTACATTCGGAGAAAGTGATCCAGGGAAAGAGTTGTCACAATCACTATCATTTTCTTTTAAATATTATTAATACCTACGATACTGTCTCATCACATGGCCTTTCGCTAACCAAAGAGAATAGATTTCGAAAGATTGATAGTAATAGATTAACAAAATCCATGTTCAAGATCTATAATATTGAGAGAGAAGAGATAAATCCCAAATACACAGCTCAATTATCCCTATACGTCCTCAATTTCCTCAAAGGAGTTAAGATTAAGAAGGGTTCAATAATTATTACTCTAACAAATATTGAAAGGGAATTGAATAATCCTATTGAATTCTTGATAAAAGTATTTAATTTATTACCCCAAAAGGTTGATAATCGGCTCTTTGCCCCCCCCTTTATAATATATAATTCTGCAATACTTTTCCACCTAATGGAATTGATCTCTTTGTTCAATGAGAGTTCTATTTCATATCTCAGATCTGCATATTTAATTAAGCAATTATCAGAGATTAATAGTGAAAAAATAATCGATTTAATAAAGATTAGGGAGAATATACTATCCCAATTTAAATTAGGAATACATTTTTTATGTATAACTGGGATTATCGAGATCAACGATGGAATAATCAGGTTATCTGATATTGGATTAGAGATTGAGAGAAGGCGGTCAGATGAAAAAACTGAAAAGTCTATAGGTGTGTGTAATGATGAGGATAATGGGAGGATCTATATAAATCCTGATTTTTCTCTTATTATACCTAAAAATGAAATTCCATCGGAGGCACAATATCACATCCTAGCCTATTCAGATGTTATTAAAGATGATATTATTCTGCATGCCAGAATTAGCAAGGATTCTATTATCAGAGCATACAAAAGGGGGATGTCACAATCAAAATTGATTTCTACCCTGAGGAAGTTCTCAAACAATTCACTACCACAGAATCTAACTTATCTGCTAAATGAATGGCAAGAACAAACAGTTCAATTAAATATTTTAAACGCTACCATATTAAATGTCAGTCATCCCTCTTTTCTTGATGAACTCTCTCATAGCGATCTTCAAATGTGCATTATTGAAAGGATATCGCCTACTTATGCGATAATAGACAGGAGATATATCAATCGAATAATCAAGTTTACAAAAAAGAGCAATGTTTCAATAAAGCTCTTTGAGGATATTGATGGCTTTGATTAGTCCTCTGTTACTTCAATCTTTTGGGGAAATTTCCATTCCATATATGCGCTGAGTGCGTTTATTGTAATGTCCTTGACAAAGAATATTTTATCACCTAATCTTACGAGTCCTCCCTTATAGTGTGATAAACTCATTTTATGATCGACCCAACCAATTGGTTCAACCTCCTTCCAATTATTACATGTTCGCAGAACAGGAATCTTCTTTAAATATAATTCCCTAATCTTCCCATCTACGATTGTATCACTTAGCAGGTTTTCCCACTCCACAATTCAGTCTCTAATAGTCTTAATCTTTTCTTTTCTTGATTTTTTTTAGCTCATTCTTTAATCTAAGATTTTCTTCAAATAAACTCTTGTTGGCGTTTTTACTCTTAAGCAATTCCTCATGCAATTGCATCGTTTCCATCCTGCTAAGTTCAGAGAGCTTTTCATTGGCATCAATTACTTTAGTTGCCTCTAATAGCTTTTTTGAAGAAAAATCAATCACAGCCTCTTGGGCTTTAATGGTATTATCGGCATCTATACGCTCCTTTCTCCTCAATTCATCGAGCTGATCACCCGCCTTTATCCCATTACTTGCCTCTAATAGCTTTTCTGAAGAAAAATTAATCACAGCCTCTTGGGCCTTGATTATGCTGTTAGCATCAAGAAGCTCTTCCCTTCTCAAATTTTCAAGCATCTCCTCGGCCTCTATTCTGCTTCTCATATCAAAAATCTCCCTCTGTCGAGAAAGAGTAAATTTTTCTATAGCTTTATTCAATTTAGATTGCTCTAACATCAGACGTTTCTCATACTGTAATATCTTCTTAAAGGTCTCCTTCTCCTTTTCCGATGCAAATACATCCTTCCTGTTTATATCCATCATACTCTCAAAGGCCTCAATCCTAAATCCAATTTCTTGTGAAATATACTTCATGATTTCCTTATAACTCTCAACTATAACCGTTTTCTCAATCAATAGAATAAATTCTCTGGTAACTATTGGTCTGGATATAAATTCTAAATGTAATATGTCAAAGGATGCATCTATCGCTTCCTTTATTTGTCGTTTGGAGAGAATAGCATATTTTATAAATTTGCTGAGTCTCTTATCCTCTTTAAAGAGGTATAGAATTTGTAATAATTCGCTATTTTTAACATCAATTACAAAAATATTAATGTCATCATCAGCTATCTTTTCATTCTTGAAATTTTTTTTCTTTACTATATTAGTCGTAAGCCCTAATTCCTTGATTAGATTAGCAACATTTTCGCCTTCATTATGATCAGTTAAATACCAGACAATTACTCGTTCCATATTAACAACCATTATTAAAATTTGTTACAATTATAAAGAACAATATACAAAACACAACATTTTTTTGATATACTTATTTCTTTTGAAGGATTAAAACTGTTTTGTTTAATGTATAGAATAGTCTAATTCCTAAATTTTTCTTTTATAATAATCATCACACAACCTGCAAATAAGAGTATAAAATTTGCGCTCCATACTCCTAAAAATGGATATAGAATCCCTCTAATAGCAAAGGATTGCCCTGTCATAAAGAATACATAATATATGAAGAATACTATGATGCTGATACCAAATCCTATCCCCCTGCTGCTCCTTTTGGAGAATAATCCAATGGGCACTCCAATGATAGAGAAGACAAAGCAACTAAAGGGTATTGCCTGTTTCTTGAACAACTCTACCCAGTATCGAGCTATATCCCTATCCTCCATAAATGTTTTTTTGACTGTTCTCAATTTACTGTACAATTGTATGCTGTTCATCTCAGCCGGATTCAATTTATCCTTAGAATCATCATAATCTATTCCGCTATCTGTGAGTAAAATTTCAGCATTCCCATTACTAAAATCTATAACAGAAAAAGATGCATTATTGATTTTGCTTGAGAAGAATCTTCCTTCATAAAGGACCAGCATCTTGCTCCCATCACTATTGTTCTTCCATAACCCCCATTTAGCTTTAATGACATCCCATCCTTCACCATCGTTTTTATTGTAAAGAATTATATTATCTAACTTGCCATTTTCACGATCAATCCTCTCCACCCATATGGTCCTGTTGCCAAGAGATGAAAATATTTTATCTTCCAAAACGGTCACAGGACTGCTTTTTAGAATTTGGACAAAGGTTTTATTGTAGTTCTTATTGCTGTATACGAGAAGTGTATCATTAAAAAGTATCATGAACAACATAATAACTATGCTTGATATTACCGGAGGTTTATAGATCATATAGGATGAAATGCCGCTGGCCTGTAAGGCAGTTATTTCTGAATCAGATGAGAGTCTGCCAATTGATATTATTACAGAGATTAAAACAGACATGGGCACTGTGATTGATATGATACTTGGCAACATCAATAGAAATAGCTTAACCACTAGGAATGTTTCCACCTTTTTGGTTATAATTAAGTCAGCAAGAACAAATAATCTATTCAATAAGAGTATAAAAGTGAAGAATAGCAGACCGGTGATAAATGGCGATCCCTGTTCCTGTAATATATATCTAGTTAAGATTCTCATAATAGCGTTATTCAAACATCAATAGAAATTGAGGATTTGGATGAATCACTTTGAGTAGAGGTATTGATTTCTTCACATTGAAGACTCCAAAATAAACCTCTTTTCAGTGAGTAGACATAATTCCCTGACGGTTAATTTAATCTGATAGCTTATTAAAATCAAGATCATTCTATAAAACTCGTTTATTATTTAGGTACTGCTGAGTATTTTAATTGGAGCAGCCATGATGGATTCCTTCCCACAAGCTGAAGAAAGACATGAGTTTTTTTATCATTTAATATGTGAGCATTTATAATAGATGATAAATCATATGATCCACAATATATCGATATAAATGATATTGACTATATAAAGTTAAAATGCTTAAATGGTGACTCAAAGAATTATTTCGAAAATCCTCCCAAGTTTAAAGGAATAATGGAGAAATAGAATATACAAAGATGAAAATTTTGTTTCAGGCTTCTTGTATAACAAACTGTGTCAAACGATTATCATACATAAACCGCCATTTTTTAGTGAGTTCAACAATAGCAATAGGTTTTACCATAGATGAAGTATTGCATATCTTAGGAAAAGAATCAATATCTATCCTCAATAATATGAAGATACTATTTTAGTAGGGAGATCATACATGAACAAAAAGTTTATATGGGGACTTGGCATTTTTATTATTATCTATTTTTTTATTCAACTAATCTCTCATTTTTATATGGATTACCAATGGTTCAAGATTAACAAACACATAAATATCTTTTGGACATTATTCCTCTCAAAATTCTATGTTAATATTATATTCTCTCTGCTTTTTATAAGTCTATTCTCATTAAATTTTCTCTTAATAAGGATTCTTGCGGGAAAGGGCCGCATATTTACAAAAAATATTTTTGATAGATTACAATTGCCAGTTATAGGTTCAACCAAGAAGGCCCTCTTTTTATTTCTCTTTCTTGGTGTGGTTGCTATTGGATTGATGATGGGGATAACAGCATCAACCTACTGGAAGGAATGCCTCATATATCTAAACTCTGTTCCCTTTTCGAGCTTTCCTAAAGATCCCATATTTAAGAAGGATATCGGATTCTATATTTTTTCTATACCCTTCTATAAATTCTTTTTCAGATGGGGAATGTTTTCATTGGTAATTATTACAATCTTCTCCACCCTATTCCACATCCTAAATGGCGGAATATTCATAGAAAATAAAAGGGTGGATTTTTCTCTATTCTCAAGGGCTCACCTCTCCACGCTGCTTTCAATTATTGTATTTCTCATGGGAATTGGTTATAGAATATCAGCCTATGAGATTCTTCTCTCCCAGAGGGGAAGTTTTTATGGGGCAGGGTACACTGCTGTTAATGCGGAATTATTGGCATATAATGTGTGTATGATTATCTCCTTCATCGCATCAGCCTTATTGATCTTCAATATTTTCAAGAGAAGCTTCTTATTGCCCATTGTAATCCTCATAACCATTATACCCACATATTTTATTCTTGGAACAGTATACCCATCATTACAACAGAGGTTTGTTGTTGAACCCAATGAGCTGGATAGGGAAAAGCCATATATAAAAAACAACATATCCCTCACAAGAATAGCCTATGGGATAGATAGAGTAAAGGAGATGAATTTCTCGAACAATTCAAATTTAACCTCAAAGGATATGATTAAGAATCGAAATACACTGAATAATATCAGGTTATGGGATTGGCGTCCATTAAAGCAGACCTATAAGCAACTGCAGGAGCTGAAACCCTATTATCACTTTTATGATGTGGACGTTGACAGGTACATCATCAAAGGAAGCAAAATTGCTGTGAACCTGTCAGCGCGCGAACTCTCAATAGATAAGCTCAGCAAGAATAGTCAAACATGGATAAACCGACACCTGGTCTATACTCATGGATATGGATTGGTGTGCAGCAGGGTGGACAAGATAACACCTGAGGGTCTTCCTGAAATGTTAATATATGATATTCCTCCAAAATCAAAAATCAATATTGAGCCAAAGCTCCCTCAAATATATTACGGAGAGCATAATAATCCATATTGTATAACAAATACATCCATTGAGCCTGGTGAGTTCGATTATCCCTATGGTGATATGAATAGATATACAAAATATCAGGGAACCGGTGGAGACAGATTGAATTCATTCTTCAAAAGACTTCTGTATGCAATTGCGCTGGGCGATATGAATATCTTTATTTCAAAAAATATAGAGAGCAAGAGCAAAATACTATTTCGCAGAAATATTTCCACTATGGTTCGTAGTTTGACACCCTTCCTGGAGTTCGATAATGATCCCTATCTTATATTAGCAAATGACAAATTATACTGGATAATTGATGCTTACACTACAACAGACAGATTCCCCTATTCAACCCCTACGGATTTAGCTTTTGGTAAAATAAACTATATAAGAAATTCTGTAAAGGTTGTAATAGATGCATATAATGGCGAGATGAATTATTATATTGCTGATGACAATGATCCGATTCTGAAAACCTATGCTAACATATTTAAGGGATTATTTAAGAACATTTCACAAATGCCGGAGGAGATTAAAAATCATATCAGATATCCTGAAATGATATTCAATATCCAATCGAAAATCCTATTGAGATACCACATGACTAATATTAATGTTTTTTATAATAACGAGGATGCATGGGATATTCCAAGGCAGATCTATGAGAATAGTGAGGAGTTAATTCACAGTTACTATTTAGTGACAACTCTTCCGGATGAGTCAAGGAGCGAGTTTATACTCATAATGCCATTCACTCCAATAAATAAAGACAATATGATTTCCTTTCTCATTGCCAAATGTGATCCTCCATATTATGGTCAACTGATCCTCTATATACTTCCCAAGGAAAAGCTTAGCTATGGTCCCATGCAGATTGAAGCCAGGATAAATCAGGACGCTGAAATCTCAAAACAACTCACCCTATGGAGTCAAAAGGGATCAAGGGTTATAAGGGGAAATATGCTCGTGATACCTATCGAAGAATCTCTGTTATTCATTGAACCCCTGTATTTAAAGGCCGAGACCAGTGAGATGCCCGAATTGAAGAGGGTTATAGTATCCTTTTCGGATAAGATAGTAATGGAGGAGAATCTTAATGCTGCCCTTGACAAATTATTCTTAAAGGATCAATATACAAAATCGATGATATCTACAGGAAGCATGAGTAACAAGTTAAGAGAATATGCCTCAAGAGCCTTTCAGCATTTTCTACTGGCTGAAAAACATCTCCAAAAGGGGAATTGGGCTAAATACGGAGAGGAGTTAAGACATCTAAAAGAGATACTCAGGGTTATGAAAAACATAAAGGATTAGTTTATGATTTAGAAAAGAAGGTGCCTCTTCCTTTGTGGACTCAGGGGTTACTCACAAAGTAATACTAAAGTATATAATATTGACCAATATATGTTGAAATTATAGATTATTACCAATCGATGATAGAGGAATAATCTAAGATCAAATCTATTTTACCAGATGATATGTAAATGAAAAATAGTGTTTTAGTGATTTTCCATCTGACTTGTGGCTGGCGGGTAAATACCCTTTGCTCTTCTCCTGATAGCAATGCTAAATCTTATGAATCCAGAGATTACTACAAATCCTGCAATAATCCCTGAAATGCTAATAACGTGATGGATTGCTAAATGATATTCCTGAATAAGATTAATTATTGAGTTGTCCATTTGTTACTCCTAACCTGGCAAAGCCAGAACTAACTGGATTAAGGGATCTGAATCCTATCATTCAGTTGATCTAATCCTTTCCTTATTCTAACCTGTAACCTTATCTTAAATTTATAACCCTGCATATAGAAACATGGATTTCATGCTTAAGATGCTTACTTTGAGTATTTTCTCTTTTATGTGAGTTAATAAAATAATAATAATTTATGTCAATACTTAAATAAAAATTCTAACGAATTTTATAATTTCTCATGTAACTACTCAGCTATGGATACAATAATATTTTTACTTAAGGTTTCCTGAAGAAGTCGAAAGTACTGAAGAGTTGAAGTTTTTTGTGACATAATGCTTGCATTAAGAGCAAGGAAAATGTAAGAATTAGCTCAAAACCCTTGCACACGGAGGAACGGATGTATAGAAGGAAGCCATTAGGACAGCTTGAATTTGAAGATTTTTATCTTCCCTTTGGCGGTAAGCTCAGAAGTGACAATAGGTGGGTGAAGCTTGCGAAGCTGATTTCATGGGAAGAGATTGAAAAGTTATATTCAGATAGATTTTCAAAACATATGGGAGCCCCAGCCAAACCATTAAGGATTGCCCTCGGAGCATTGATAATAAAAGAGCGTAGTGGATTTACAGATGAGGAGACAGTAGAGCAGATACGAGAGAAACCATATTTACAGTATTTCATT
>JAXHTS010000022.1:10156-41582 GCA_034190085.1 Spirochaetota bacterium | reverse complement strand
CCGTCATCACCTCCATTACCTGCTGCAGCAACTACAATAACATCGTGATCAAGTGAATATGTGATGGCATCTGAATAGGCATGATCATATACTGGACCTCCAAGGCTCATGCTAAGAATTTTTGCGCCATTGTCCACAGCATAAATTATTCCATCAATTATATTAACTGTAGTCCCCCAACCCATCGCGTTTAACACACGTACAGCCATTATCTTAGCCTGCCAGCAGATTCCAGTTGTGCCTGTGCTGTTGTCGCCTATCGCTCCAATCGATCCTGCGCAGTGTGTGCCGTGTCCGTTGAGGTCCATTGGGTCATTGTCATTGTGTATAAAGTCATAACCGGAATGCCCTGAGCCGTCATCCCACATATTGCCAGCGAGGTCCTCATGATTATAGTCCACGCCGGTGTCAATAACAGCAACCACAATTGAACTGCAGTCGGTTATCACGTCCCAAGCCGGCTCAAGATTCATGTCTGCGCCGGAGGTTCCGGGATTATTTGTCGCATACGGGGCACTGGAAACAGTCTGTCCTGTGTTCTTCAATCCCCAAAGCTCTCCATATTCTGTATCATTCGGTACCGCTGAGATTGTATAAATATAGTTAGGCTGAGCGTATTCAACACTTGGATCATTATTGAAAATATCTATAGCGTCTTCTACACTTGTGCCCCTTTCGAGCTTTACATGAGATATGCTGTTCTTTGTTATAGTTTTAAGGGTTTCACAGCCGTATCTTCTGATTGTGTTTATCTGGTTCTGTTGAGGAATCTTTTTTTTGAATTTAATGAGAATCTCGCCTTCAATATATTGTCTTGCTATTTTAGATCTGCTTTTATTAAATTTAATTGGAGAAGCCCCTATAAGTATTAAAGAAGAGATAACAGGTATTAGGATTATTGATAATCTTATGTCTATGCATTTGTTAATAAATTTATTCATCATATACTCCTTTGTGATTATTTGGTGATAATAATTATGGAACTACGATTGATGACTGAGTTGAAGGTTCGCTCACTGAGCCGCCACCTAAAGCTGAATAAGCAACCACTTTTATGTACCAGGTCCCAGAAGATAGAGAAGTTAAAGGAATAGTAATAGATGTGGGAGTCTGCCCGCTCACCCAAGGAACATCTATGGAACTCGCGCCTGAAATATCAAAATCATTCGTCTGACTGTAATAAACTTTGTAACCGCCGCCAGCGCTGTTTACCGCTTTCTCGCGATTGGCCTCCCATGTTATTCTTACTCTTGGCACGCCAGTAGTAAAACTCCATTCATAATCGCTTCCCATAGGATTGAATGCCAAATCTTCAACTGCTGCTAAAACCTTAGCTGTGTAAAGTGTTGTGGCGTCAAGGTAATCATCGGGATCAAATGTAGCGGTTTTTGTTGCAACATCATAGCTGACTACGCCGCTAACAGGTGTGCTCCCGTCATGCAGAGTAAATGTGGCAGTAGTAATTGTAGCTGAGTTCATATCCTCATTAAAGGTAACGGTAATCAATGTGTTTACATAAACATCAATCTCACCATTATCCGGCGATGTTGAACTTACCTCTGGAGGGGTTTCATCGGGTATAATGCCGGTAGTAAAATTCCATTCATAGTTTGAAGCCATGTTATTGCCTGCTTCATCCTTAACATCAGTAGTAATGGTTGCTGTATAAGGGGTTTCATAGAGCAGGTCTGCAGAGGGGCTAAGGGTTGCGGTTCTGGTTGAGGCATTATAGGTTACTGTACCGCTTACATCGCTGCCATTTTCTGTTACAATAAAGGATGAACTGGTAATTGATGAATCATCCATTGCCTCGCTAAAAGTAGCTGTGATTACAGAATTTACTGCAACATCCGTGGCGCTGTCCGCCGGCGATGTTGAGCTTACAGTGGGAGGCGTTGTGTCTGCTGGAGGGTTGCTCCCACCATTGTCATCAGTACAAGCGGTTATCCCCCATAAACATAATAATAAAATATTAAAAGCAATTAAAAGCCTGTAACTAATGCATGATCGCTTAGATCTTGATACAATTGATGAAAAATACTGAAATCCTATCATAATACGTCTCCTTGTTTATTGAGTATATTTAACGAAAAAACAATATACAATTATTATGAAACATCATTTAAGGCTAAAGCTATTACCAAGAGACTAAAGTATATTGTTTTCAATATGATTATACCGTTATTCTCTTAATTTTGGTTGGTTCTTCACTTTTAGGCAATTTCCATAAGGATTGAATTTTGATGAGGATGATCCTTTTATTATACTTTTGTCAAGAGTTATTATCACTTTATAGAGCGTGTATTAACATATTATTTTGAAATTCAAATAGGTATTCACACCAATCCTGTGCACAAAAAATTGAAATTGTATTATCTTATTGATTGAATAATGATATAATTTATAGATAGGTGCAATTAAATGGTTAAGCCAGAAAGCGCTAATAAAGATATTACTAATAGGAATAGTAATATTATCTTGATAGTCTCATTATTTTGATTTTTTAGCATTTGAAACCCCTAAAGTGTGCGATGTTAGTAGTATCATAAAGTGTAATCTATAGTATGAAAATAATAAATATATGCCCAATCGTCAAATAAACATGGATTTTACTCTCTGCTGTGGGGATAAATTTAGGTAAATGAAAATTTATTTGTAGGTGAGTGTATGAATACTTGGGGTAATTTATTCGACTAATATATCCATCTCTTTGCTTTTCAGATGTTAGTTAATACCATAGTCTTGTTCGTAGATTTTTATTGATCCTGAATCTGTTCCTTTCTTTCAAATAGGAGGTTCTCATATTCTGTAAATACCAATTGATCTTCCTCCATTTGTTGAAATGACTTCAGCTTTGCCACTAAAGTATTGTATGAAACAAGTGTCATCTGGTCATTAACCTTCGTTATCATCTCCTTTATCTCATCGTTTTTTTTATTTAACAGATTGATGTAAAACTGAAATGACTCAAATAGATCCTTTAGTTTAGATTGATTTTTTTTCAATTCTTCACTCTCTTCACTCCTCTCAAGCATTGATTCTATAAATTTCAATATGTATTCAGCCTCTAATGGCGAAATATCAAAATCCAAGAGAAGTTGGTTAACCTTTGAGAAAGCCATCCACCTCAGGTGTACCTTTGCAAGAAAAACCGGATTATTAGACATTATATTCAGATTTTTGGTATCTAACTCCTCAACTGCTCTCCTATTTTTTCTTCCTTCGGAATCTTTATCTTCATCCGATTTTCCACTTCCATTATTGGTGAGAGTAATAATAACATCAGGAAATCTTTTCTTTATTATAAGCACATCATCGCTGGTAATATTCGAATCTATAAATATATAATCAGGATCAAACTCCGCCTCTTTCTTTCGTACTAAAAATGCCAATTCATTAAAGATTTTTATTATTACTGGAATAGTATCTATCATTTTATTTGTTTTAATAAAGAGATACTTCCTTTTCCTATCCCGTAAATCAGTATAGGGTATTACAATTTCATCATTAACTACTCTGAAAAAATGTATAGGAGATTCGCTGCTCTTCTCTATTTGAATATTTTTAATTAAAAAAAATATTACAGGAATCTTATGTAAATACTTGGTTTGTTCTTCATCAGCATAGATAGCCCCTCCGCTCTTATCAAAGGCCAAGAAATTCCATTTCTTAAACAATACCTTTAGTGTAATACCATTCGGAGTCTTCTTTTCAAGATAATCCATATCAATTGATTTTTGTGATTTATTGACAACTCAGTTCACTGCCTCATGGAGGCAGCATCATCCTGAATTGATGTGAGTGTCCTTTAATGAGTTCTTAAGCATACTCATAAAGGGGTACTGCTTTTGCTGGTTGAGTTGCTGTTTGTAATAATGTCTCGATCCGACGTACTGTATCGGGTTTCAGAAGCACATCTCCACACACTGAACAGACTTCCGCTGGAACATGGTCAATGACTACAACTTCTCCATGATAGCGAACGGGATGTGTAATCTGTTGCTCCATATATTCGCCAGGACATCTCTCAATACAGCATTTCATCTTAACTGCCTCCTTTAGATTGTATAGGTTAATGGCGTATTCACAAACATCGGTTTCTGAATCTTCAACTTCTGTTCAATAAGGGGATGCAAATGTGTCGCATAATTTTAATACACCATGCTTATTGAGCAAGATGTATTGAAAATATTTATAATGAGATAATATATTATGACCATTTTTTTTTATAAAATCAATCATTTTTCAATTTAGCATAATATTGAATATCTTCTCATTTTTTTTTGATTAAGGGCGATCCCCTGTAATACTTACTCAAGATATCATTTAAAGTATAATGTTAATCTCAATAAGTTAAGTCAGTCTAAATTATTATATTAGCATGTAATTTATTAGAATTCCAATACGCTAAAATATTTGACAATAGATAAATGACATGTAAAGAGTTTGGTTGACTTTTATGTATAATCGATAATTACAGTTTAAATAACAAATGGAGCATAGGTGCAATTACATCGGTGTTGAATATTTTCCCCTTCAATAGACACAGGGAGAGATATCTCTCCTTATCCTTATATAGATTGCTTAAAACACAATTTTAGGCATAAACCCTATTACTTATGCAATGATATGAAAGCAGTTGATTCATTCATGCATTATGGAGACAACAATGACAAATATAACTATCAGTCATAAACAATTATTTACTGGTACAATATGCGAATTTTCGAGCCAAATTGATAATGAACATACTATTGAGAATGTTCTTATAGATAACGGATACTGGAGTTCAAAAAAGAGTAGTTGCTTGGTTCCGGAGTATTTTATAATAGATTATCAAAAATTAGTTCCTATCAATTTTATTCAACTATCAACATCACCCTCAGGGAAAACTACCTTTCCGACAGAATTCAGGATTGAAACGAGTAACGATGGAATAAACTGGATGATTATTCATACTGAAACGAGATTAGACATTAATGATTCGATTCCTTACACAATAGATTTTCCATTAATCTGCTGTAAATATCTGAAAATACTTGTTCTCAAACCCAAAAGAGTAGGCACTCAATTTTTTTCTGAGATTGGTAGAATAACCACAGGGATATCCGGAATTAAATCAATATCCACAAGTAGCATCTCGTCTTATGAGCATAACGAAAAAAAACTTCTCGATAAAAGAAATGATACATATTGGGAGTCAGGCCTTAAGGATCTTAGTAACAGGGAGTCTATTGATATCGACCTTGGACGTGTATACCATATCAATGGAATTGTGCTCGCTTCACCAAACTGTAGACCCCATGGATTCAGTAATCACTTTCGAATCCAGGTAAGCTCCGATACTAATATCTGGACTACTATTATTGAAGAGAATAACTTCAAAGCTGAGGCATCGAGACGATATCTCTGGAATATTGACATTATACCAGTTAGATTTATTCATATTGATATGAATGGGATGAAGTTGGAAAATGAAAAATATGGAGTGAGGTTGTCTGTACTTGAGATTTATGGAGTGATAGCAGATCATTCCCATACACATAACCTGAATCAACTTACTCCCTATGCTTCGATATTTCAGGCAGGTATGGTTAAATTGGCTAAGGATGGAGATGATTCTCCAAATAATGCAGTACAGGGGAATGATAGCAGATTGAAAAATGCTACAACAATATTTAAAGGGATAGTACAGTTGGCTGAGGATGGCGAGAATAAGGAAGGCAAGGCTGTTCAAGCTTCTGATTATAGACTTCAGAGTGCAACTGAATTAAGACATGGGATTTCAAGATTTGCAAGGGATAAGGAAGATACACCTGAAACTGCCGTTCAGGGGAATGATTCTCGATTAAAAGAGGCAACAGAGAGTGATCTAGGAATAGTAAAGATCTGCCCTGATGGGATCTACTCAGAGCTTAGTGTTGTTAGGGGCAATGACACAAGGCTTCAAAAGGCTACTACTTTATCCTATGGAATAACTCGACTTGCTACAAATGGAGAGGATAATCCTGAATGCGCTGTTCAGGGAAATGATAGGAGATTAAAGGATGCTAGCTCTACCCATAAAGGGATAGTGGAGCTGGCAGAGGATGGCGAGGATAGGCCTGATGTTGTAGTACAGGGCAGTGACAGAAGGCTTAAGCATGCCACTACGCATTCAAAGGGGATAGTGGAGCTGGCAGAGGATGGCGAGGATAGGCCTGATGTTGTAGTACAGGGCAATGACAGAAGGCTTAAGCATGCCACCACGCATTCAAAGGGGATAGTGGAGCTGGCAGAGGATGGCGAGGATAGGCCTGATGTTGTAGTACAGGGCAATGACAGAAGGCTTAAGCATGCCACCACGCATTCAAGGGGGATAGTAGAGTTGGCTGGGGATGGCGAGGATAGGCCCGAAGTTGTAGTACAGGGCAATGACAGAAGGCTTAAGCCTGCTACAACCCTTACAAAAGGGATTGTGGAGTTAGCCGAGGATGGTGAGGAGAAGCCAGGGGTTGCTGTTCAGGGCAATGATAAGAGGCTTAAGGAGGCTACTACTCAATCCAAGGGGATTGTAAGAATCGCCGAGGATGGCGGAGATAGACCTGAAACAGTCGTCCAGGGTAGTGATAAGAGGCTTAAGGAAGCAACCACTCATTCAAAGGGGATTGTGGAGCTGGCAGGGGATGGAGAGAATGGCGCAAATATTGTTGTCCAGGGCAATGACAAAAGGTTAAAGGATGCAACCACCGTTAATAAGGGAATACTCAGATTTGCAGCGGATGGCGAGACGTCGCCTTCTGCTGCTGTTCAAGGCAATGATAAGAGGCTTAGAGAGGCAACCACTACCTACAAGGGAATAGTGCAATTAGCAGAAGATGGAGAAAATAGAGAAGATGTTGTAGTACAGGGTAATGACAGAAGGCTTAAGGATGCCACTACTCTATCAAAGGGAATAGTGGAGTTAGCTGAGGATGGTGAGAGTAGACCAAATGTAGTGATTCAGGGTAACGATAGTAGGCTAAAGGTCGCAACAGAGGAAAGCTACGGTATAGCAAAGTTGGCAAAGGATGGAGATACAATAAAAGGCGCTTGTGTTCAGGCTAATGATAGAAGGCTTAATGATCCTAGGACACCCTTACCTCATAGTCATAGTTATGCTCCAGTTAAACATGATTTCAATAGTCATACGGGCTCAATCAGCATAATAACAACAAAGGAGGAGAGGTTTGATGGAATTATGCCTCCTCCAGATAATTCAGCTATTGTTTATGCAAAAAATGAGTCAGACCAAGCTGGAGCTGTTGGTATAGCTGGTATTTCAAATCCTATTACTGAAGAAACCAAACAATCTTACGGTGTTATTGGGCATAGTAAATATGTGGGAATCAGAGGGCAATCGACGGGTAATCCGAATTCAGACAGCATGGGTTGTGGAGTTTTAGGCATTTCTCGTTTTGGAGTTGGAGGTGTCTTTGCGAGCGAACACTCATATTCAGTTGTAGCTGATGGCTACTGTCACTTATCTGAATATGATGATTCTCTTGGGCTTATGGGCAATGGGGATGCACTTTTAGTAAATGGGAAAACTGAATTTAATGGAAAGATAAATTTAAGGAATAGTTTAAAAGACAATGCCTTTCCAGTTAACATTGTTGAAATGTTTGAGGTTGATAATGCATACTATATTGAGCTTGGGGATCTATTAGTTGTCAGTGAAGAGGGGAATTCTATACTATCGCGATCGAAGGTAAGTTACAGCACATCTCTTGTTGGCGTAGTCTCGGGCAATCCAACGGTTGTCATTAACAACAGCGGGAAGGAGAAGATGATATACCCTGTAGCTCTTGCAGGCAAGGTCTTATGCAGGGTTGATGCCAGAGATAGGGCAATAAATCCAGGGGATATGATTGTCACTTCCGATAAACCTGGATGTGGTATGTCAGGAGAGATCGACTCATTCAGCAAGATCGGCAGTGTGATAGGTAAAGCGTTGGATGGTATAGACCAGGGTATTGGGATTATTCCCATTTTCATCACGCATATATGATTTCACATCACACCCCTTTACTCTCAGGCATAGGATGAAAGAATACACTTCTATCTTATGTTTTGGTATGCTGCATTAACTTACAATATATCCATCCATAGTCTGACAAAAAGCGGTCCTTAATCCACAATCCTTTAATACTCCTAAACCTACTCTCATCTCATCTGGGTATGGCTGAGTTATTTTGCTTCTATAAATCCCTCTATAATCTAGAAGACATACCTGAATCTCAGGATCAATTCTTGCTATCTCCTCTCCAGCCCTTCTTATCTCATCGAATGTTGTAAATCCTTGATTATAGGGAATTCCTATACCTAAGAAAATTTTTTCCTTATATCGTTCATTGATGTATTGAACTGCCTGCCAGGCTGTTTTTAAATACCTCTCAGCCAATCCTCTATCAGTAACACCGGTTATTTTTATAAAGGTATCTAATTCCAGGCTTTTTAAATCAATCCCTATATCGGTCATTCCAGCATCCACCAATTCATCAATATAATCTGGGATTAATAGAGAGCCGTTGGTATCAATATGTAATCTGACATTTGAGTCAGGATTTAGCCTCTTCATTTCCCTGATATATGATATCAGCCATGGCCTATTTAGTGTACATTCACCACCGGAAATGGTCATCCTGTCCAATCCATATTGTCCCCTAAGCCATTTCATAATAGCGGCAGCCTCAATCGGGGTTCGTGGATCTCCAACATTTATACTTGGTTTCCCCCTGTATGCAATGGTCCAATTCTGACATTGAGGACATCGAAAATTACATCCACAGGTGAAGCAGACTAATTCAATAAAATCGCCCATCCCATATTGCTTTATCTTCAGCGGTGTTCCAACTCCACCAGCTGGATGGGCGCTGTAATTAAATATCAATCTCCTATGTACATCTTCTTCATATTGAGTCTCTATCTTCATCCCCTCACGGATGGGTGTTACGCAACTGCGAGCCGACTCTCCATCAATTTTTACTGTACAACTCCAACATCCTCCAACCTCACAGGGAGCAAAAATGCCTTCATCAGGGAATTGATTAAATCTATAACCAAGCGTTTCCAGAGCCCTCTTAACCGTAATCTTTTCAGGAACATAAGCCTCTTTGCCATCAACACTAATCGTAATTGTTCCATCGATTGGCTTTTCGACCATCTCCACTGCCTGAAAGGGGCAGGCGATATAACAAGCGTTGCAGCCTATACATTCTTCAGTTGATGGGCAGAATGCCACCTTACAGAAATTACAATGAACACATCTTGATGTTTCTATTGCCACTAGTCGTTTCATCACTTTAGCCATACAAGGGATAGTATAATTTCACATATCAAATTAGTTGTTTGATAAAAAATATGACATTCCTGCAAAAAGTCAATTAATAATATTGATGTTGATTGTATTTCTTGAAATTTTGATTATAAACCATACATTATGAGGAGAAGGATTAGATTTAATAACAGGGATAATTTAGATAAATTATATGGAATGTGGAATGATCAGGGAATATAATTACTCCCCGTTGAAAGTGGGGAGTAATTATATTTATTACGGTTTTATCTGAAATCCGTCAATTTTCGAGAAGGTTCATTGTCATTATCAATACTCGCCATTTCTATCCAGTTTTAATATCCAAATATCACTATTGATAGTATAGGACCATCCACCAACAATATATCCACCATCAGATGTCTGCTCTATTGAGCGAGCGTACTCATTACTTGACCCAGGAACAATGCCATATGTTCTTGACCATTCTTCATCTCCGTCAGACTCGAGTTTCAGTATCCAATAATCATAATCCGCTTCTTCAGAAGTTGGGTATGTATTACTTGTACCAGCAACTATATATCCACCTTCGGAGGTTTGTTCAACTGAGAATGCTAAATCATAATAACTTCCTCCATATATTCTTGCCCATTCGTCATTCCCCATATCGTCAAGTTTTATAACCCAGTAATCAAAACTGACAGCGGTAAATGAATTTGTGCGACCAGTTACGATATATCCGTTATCGAAAGTCTGTTGAATGGATTCTGCATACTCGGCTGAAATGCCGCCATAAATTTGATCCCAAAGTTGGACACCGCTAACATCTAGTTTAACTATGTAGAAATCGGAACTTCCTGCCCCATAAGAAAATGTATTTCCAGCAACAATGTATCCGCCATCAGAGGTTTGCTGAATCGAATGTGCCCAATCGCCGCTGCTCCCGCCATAGGTGTTATCCCAATCTAAACTGCCATCAGAATTGAGTTTAATTACCCACATATCATAAAAGGTAGCAACAATATCATATTTTGCCCCAGCTACAATATATCCACCATCAGTGGTTTGCTGTACTGATTTTGCATAATCATCACCCGCATCGCCAAAGGTTTGCGACCAATCCATCGTTCCATTGCTATCAAGTTTAATCACCCAGAAGTCCTGCCCCCCGGCGCCGAAGGATTCAGTATATCCGGCAACTATGTATCCTCCATCAGAAGTCTGTTGAATAGATTCTGCTGCGTCATCAGAACTGCCTCCATAGGTATTTTGCCATTCCACGACGCCATTAGGATCGAGCTTAAGGACTATAAAATCAGAACCACCAGCACCGAAGGAATATGTTGATCCAGCAACTATGTATCCACCATCAGAGGTCTGCTGAATTGACTCAGCATAATCTTCATCACCTCCGCCATAGGACTCAGCCCAAGTAATCATAATAACAGCTTCGAAGTCCTGATCCAAGATCGCTTCATCATCTACAGTAACTTCAATATTATCCGGTGAAAAAGCGTATCCTTCTTTGGAAGGAGTTATTATATAGGTGCCAGCCTCAATTTCAGCAAAAACGTATTCTCCATCAGAATTAGTCATTGTTGAGTCAATTGTCGTGCTCCCTCTCCTAAGTGTTAAAGTAACATCCTCTAAACCAGTCCCATCTAATAAAACTGTACCTGTAATTAATAGATCATCAAAACATGAAATTAAGGGATTCAGCATTAAACCAAACACCATAACTACAAAAAGTTGTTTTAATAATTTTTTCATTAACATTGATTCTCCTTTTTTTTAGTTTATGATTGTATACTATTTGATCATTGAAACATAAGGAGTTCGCTTTTAGGAATTTTCAATTTACAAAATTTAATATATAAATGTATAATCATAATACTAAGCGCTATAAGCTCTATATTTTCTGATGAGATCACTAAGAAAGAATAATTTTTATCTATATTATTTGGGTTCAATACGAATATGTAAAAAAAAAATTCCTAATCGATTTTTCATGTAATATCGTAGTTGTGTTGTATTTATTAGTATTTTGTTGATTTGTCCCATTACACATATTTTATCACTTAAAAAGTACTATTCTGAGCATGAAAAATCAAGTTGCGAATAAAAAAATATTAATTTTATTTTAGAGTTTAGGATTCTTTTCTTATATACAAGGAATGAAGCAGGAATTTTTACTCAACCTTTCATAATAGGGAGAAATATAATGACTTTATTGTTTTTATCACTGTCAAGTTGATTGAGTTTGGATTTATAATAATACAATATTAACTTGATATCCTAAATTAGAATTTTTGAAGGAACCAGGTATGAATACAATAGGAGTGATTCCTGCAAGATTTGCCTCTACCAGATTTCCAGGTAAACCTCTTGTGAAGATATTAGGGAAAACTTTAATTGAGAGGGTATATAAGAGAGCTGAGAGATCCAGCCTTCAAAGATTATTAGTCGCTACTGATGATACTCGTATTGTTGATGAAGTATTATCTTTCGGGGGTAATGTCGTATTAACAGGTGAGCATACTTCCGGAACAGATAGAGTTGTGGAGGCCCTTGAGGGAGAGAAATGCGATATCGTTATAAATATTCAGGGGGATGAGCCTTTAATAAAACCGGAGGTAATAGATACAATTATAAAATATATGCAGGAAAACAGGCAGGTTGAGGTTGCTACAGTAGCCTCTATAATCAATCAGATTGAAGAAATAGATGATCCTAATGTAGTAAAGGTTGTATCTTCCAAAAAGGGGAAAGCCCTATATTTTTCCAGATCCACGATACCCTTTAGAAGAGATTCTAATACTCTTCATTATAAGCATATTGGGATTTATGGATATAGGAGAGACTTTTTAAATGAGTTTATCAAAATGCCTCCTTCTCCCCTTGAAAATGCAGAATCCCTAGAGCAATTGAGAATATTGGAGAATGGATTTGATATTCACATATCCGTTGTGGATTATGAGTCAATAGGTGTAGATCTTCCGGAAGATATCTGCAAGGTGGAGAATGCCTTAATAAGGGAAGGGGATGTGTAGATATCTAAGAATCAATAATGACTATAGAGGAGTGTTTTTCCTGAGGTTTATTTTATACCCCTATTCCTCAACAAATAGGTTAGTCTGAGCATTATCTTCCATCCTTCTTGTATACTCAATTCCTAAATGATTATAGGCATTTCTTGTAGCGACCCTCCCCCTTGGTGTTCTATTCAGAAGACCTGCCTGGACAAGATAGGGTTCATAGAAATCTTCAATTGTATCTATTTCTTCCCCGACTGAGATGGCAATTGTTTTTACTCCTACCGGGCCTCCATCATATTTATCAATTATTGTGGAGAGAATTTTTCTATCCATCTCATCAAGACCCATATAATCGATATCTAATCTATCAAGAGCATATTTGGTAATTTCGATATCAATAATCTCCCTCCCTTCAACAACGGTAAAATCTCCTACCCTTTTCAACAATCTGTTGACAATTCTTGGGGTGCCTCTTGATCTTCTAGCAATCTCATAAGCAGCATCATCAGTGATTTTACTTCCAAATATATTTGCTGAACGAATTGAAATCTCTTTTAGATCGTCTGTTTGGTAATAATTTAATCTTAAGGGTATTCCAAATCTATCCCTTAAAGCCGAGGTTAAGAGGCCTGTTCTGGTAGTAGCCCCGACTAAAGTAAAGGGTGATAAGTCGATCTTAATTGTCTTTGCCCCCATACCCTGTCCAATAATGATATCTATTGTACGGTCTTCCATGGCAGGGTAGAGTATCTCTTCAATTACCTGAGATAATCTATGAATTTCATCAACAAATAGGATGTCATTTTCATTCAATTCTGTTAGGATAGATGCAAGATCCCCGGGTTTCTCGATAATCGGTGCGGATGTTGATGTAATATTGGAGCCTAATTCACTGGCAATGATGAAGGCAAGGGTGGTCTTTCCTAGGCCTGGCGGGCCTGCTAAGAGAACATGATCTAAGGATGTCCTTCTAATTTTAGCGGATTCTATGAAGACCTTCAAGTTTTCTTTTAATTTAGATTGACCAATAAACTCCTTTAGGGTGGTTGGTCTTAATGTTTTTTCTCCATGATCCTCGTCAAGCTTGGTTGAACTCGCAAGTCTTTGCAGATTTTCCATGATAATTTTCTTTAAATATTTTTTTCATGTTCTCTTATTGTTTTTATTATCTTTTCCTGGTTTTTTACAGAGAGTAAATCTTTTCTGAGTTCATCGTTGCTAATAGTGCGTGCTATATTTGCCAAAGTTTTAATATGCTGAGTCAGTTTATTCTTAGGAACAAGTAATAAAATTACAATTTTTACAGGCTGATTATCAATTGAGTCAAAATTAATTCCATTTTCACATAAAGCTATTATAATTACAATTTGATCAATTACTGAAGTGGTACAATGAGGGATGGCAACTCCCTTACCAATGCCAGTGCTCATGGATTTTTCTCTCTCAATGAGGGCTTTCCCTACTGTTTCCCTATCTTCCTCTTTTACTTCCTTATTCTTAACAGCTAAATCAAGCATTTCTTGAATCAACTCCCACCTGTTCTCAGATTTAGCTTTAATTATAATGTTGCTCTTCTTTAGGTTTTCTGATATGATCATATAAATTAAATATTATTTAGTATGATTATTGGCTTCTTTATTAGAAGCTATGAGAATCTATGTAACTCTTCTTTATCAACAATATCGATATTTTTAGTCCAAGTAACACTTTGTTTATAGGTTTAAAAGATTAAGATTATTTAGTCAAGTTATATATTATAAGTAGCGTATCAGTTATTCTAATTATTGGGATATAGGGTTCGAGCAAAAAACAATACAGGATAAGTAATTTGTTTAATATATACCACTTAGGCAATCATTTGCCTGTCAATTGTGCTTGCTTAAGATGCCTAATAGGAAGTACAATTTTATTATGTTATAAAACCACAGTTAATTGATGATTTATAAAGTAAGTATATTTCATTCATTCCAGGTGCGGATTCCTTTAACTCACACCTATGTTGAAGTATTATATTAAGTTTCAAAGAGTTGGCCGTGAAAATTGCCTCCTTTGATTAAGATGCTATTGACGTTGCACTTCTGTTTTATTAAATTTAACTGATCCCCATTTTGTTCAACACAAAATTGAAATATATAGAAATAGGGGGATTGGATTATTTGATTATTGGAAATTTTAGTAAGAAAATAATTCAACTTTGGGAGGAATGATGAATAACTATGGATTTAAACTAAGCCTAATAATTTGTTTAATTATTGCTTCACTTTCCTGTAATAATTCGGATAAATCCGATAATCCATCTCTAATTATTAGTAATGATATTTTTAATGGTTCAGACTATTCTGACTGTATAGATCTTGATGAGGCTGTGCTTACAGGTAATTTATTCTATGTTGATCCTGTTAATGGAGACATAAACAATAATGGCAGCAGCGAATCACCCTTTAGCACTCTACAGGAGATTGTTGATAATAATAAGATTGAAACTCGAGTTTTTAAGGAGCTTCCATATAACATAGGGGGTGAAATGAAAATCAAGAATCCGGGTGCTCCAATTAAGGGGGGCGATACTATTATATTGCGAAACGGTTTTCACGGTAAATTTGAATTTCAGGGCGCTTATAATGATGAATATATTAATATTATTGCTGAGGATGGGCATAGCCCGAGTTTATCTATGGTTTATCTATCAGCGGCATCCAAATGGCGTTTTAGGGGATTGAAGATTAGTCCGGAATTCGCGAGTCCTTATGAGTTAAATACCCTTGTACATTTTGAATCACATGGATGGCATGGTCCTATTAGTAATATTACAATTGACGATTGTACAATGTATTCAGTTCAGGATTCATCAGGTTGGGATATAGATAATTGGAATGAACTCGCCTGTAATGGGATAAGAGTTTATGGTAATTGTATGACAATCCGCAATAATTACTGTAAAAACATACAATATGGCATAACTGTTAGGGGCGATTTTGTGATAGTAAAGAATAATTTAATTGAAAACTTTTCTGGTGATGGAATGAGGGGTCTTGGCAATGATATGTTTTTTGAGTATAATACAGTTAAGAATAGCTATGTTGTTGATGAAAATCATGATGATGGATTTCAGTCCTGGTCGGTTAACGATGACCCACCCCGTGAACGCGTAGTATTACGCGGTAATGTAATTATCAACTACGAAGATCCTAATCAACCCTTTAGGGGCCCTCTACAGGGAATCGGATGTTTTGATGGGCCCTATATCAATTGGATAGTAGAAAATAATATTGTTGTTGTTGATCATTGGCATGGAATATCTCTTTATGGTGCCTTTAATTGTCGAGTTGTTAATAATACTGTGGTTGATATCAACAATTCGAGTCCGGGTCCATCATGGATTTTAATCAATGCTCACAAAAATGGAACCCCAAGCGAGGATTGTGTTATTAGAAATAATATAGCAACTCATGTGACTGCAACGGATGGCGTTGTGGAAGATCATAATCTAGTTATAGAATATAATGATTACACTGACCTTTTTGTGGATTTCGATAATCTAAATTTTCGACTAACACCCGATGCTTCAGCAATCGATGCTGGAAGCGCGGAACTTGCTCCAAGTCTAGATATAGAAGGTAATTCCAGGCCGAAGGGTGAGGGTTATGATATTGGAGCTTATGAATATTGATTTGCAAATCTCATATCAGGTGACAATATAATATTTGCCTCTCTGAAGACATCTTCCCAGTTAAAGGTGATTGAGAAAATAATTCTACAATAATATAAATCGTGGATAATAGAGTCACTTTTAGTATTGGTCTTTTGTCCTGTGTCTGCTCAATATGTGTGTCGATCCAATCGATGAGACCTTTTTACAGAAAGATTATATATGATGAGGCACTATTTTTTAGATATCCTGAAATTACAGCAGCCCCTCATCACGCAGATTGTTTACTATTCCAGTGGTTGATGTACTTCTGTCCATTGTATAAATATGTAGTCCTGGAACCCCTGCCTTTAGCAATTCCCTGCACTGGTTTGTAGCAAATTCAATCCCAAATTCCTCCAATGTTTTTTTGTCGTCCTCTGGAAGGGCTGAAAGGCCTTTGCGCACCTCATCGGTGATGGTTGCCCCGCAAAGCTTGGCCAAATTTTCCATCATCTTTATGCTATAGATCGGCATAATACCTGGCACAATAGGAACGTTAATTCCCCTTGTCTTGCAACGCTCTCTAAAGTCAAAAAAGTATTTATTATCATAAAAATAGTTACAAATGGTAAACTCTGCGCCATTTTCCAATTTTAGTTGTAGATAATCAAGGTCTTTCTCCTTGTTTTCTGCATCAATATGCCCTTCTGGATAACTGGCTGCTCCTAGGCAGAAGTCATATTTAGGTTTCACGAATTTCAGAATGTCTGAGGCGTAGGATAAACTCTTAGGATGTGGTGTGAAATTATCATCGCCGTGCGGTGGGTCTCCGCGCACGATCAGGATGTTATCCAAACCTAAATCCCGATAACTATCAAGAACAGAGATGGTATCATCTGGTCCTAAACCGAATCCAGCGAAATAGGCGATCACCTCGAGGTCATTCTTTCTCCTCAATTTATCAATAAGCTGATATGATCCTTCACGAGTTGAACCACCAGCCCCAAAGGTAACAGAAACAAAATCTGGTTTTAGGGCTATTAATTCTTCTAAAGCCTTTTCAAAGTTTATTGCAGCCTTTTCTGACCTTGGTGGAAACAATTCAAAGGAAATTGTTGGTTTATTCTCAGGCTTCCATATTTCTGTTGCTTTCATGATATTCCCCTCAAATGTAGTTAACTATATCAGCTCTCAATTATTCAATTTAATTAATGGATTCTAATTCAGTACTATTATTTGTTTTTGTCAAGGAATTAAAGCTATTCCAATTCGTTATCCTTATTTATATAGTTTTGCGAGGATTATAATTCCCAATATCCAATGAGTATTAAGTAGTAATAAAAAAATTATTGACTCGCTTATTATAGTAAATCATAAAGTATATTGAAATAAAATTGAATATTAATATTATAGTAATTTTAATAGAGATAGATAGAATATTTCCGCCAGTATTTGGTAAGATAGAAACATTCGATAATAATAAACAATTGCTATATTATATCTTTTAAGCAGCAAATTGATAGAGGAGAAAATCATGCTTAATATTCAGGACATGGGAGAGGGCGCTTATGTTATAAGAATTGGTATTCCAGAGGTTCATACCCTTGATGTACCAGATTTGAAGGATCATCTGCAGCAGGCGATAATTGATAAGGATATAACCAAATTGATATTGGATTTATCTGATGTGAAGGTAATTACCAGTTCTGGTATTGGTATATTCCTTAATATCAATAAAAGTCTAAAATCATGCTTTGCGCTTGCATCTCCAAGTCGTGAAGTTAAAAAGGTGCTGGATTTAACGAAGGTTTCATCAGTAATTAAGGTATTTGATACAATTGATGATGCAGTAACTGATTTATCATCACAATGACTATGGATGATAACTTCTCATTTCTCATTCCCACTCCTTTTAAAAGCTAATTAAACATTGTTAAAAACAACCAGCAATAGAGTGAATCATCTTCGTATTCCTCACCTTCTATTGTATAAGAAGGGGATTATGATACATATAGCAATCCTTCCAATAATCGCTGCTAAATAAGTAATATTTCAATAAACAGGGCGACTCATTTCATAAGGATATATAGTCTATTCCTATTTGCGGATTGCTAATCAAAGAATGGATTGTATTCTCTTTCTCTTCCGATTGTGGTACTTGGGCCATGTCCCGGAAATACCTTTGTCTCTTCGGGTAGACTAAAAAGTTTTTCCTTTACTGATGTAATTAGTTCATTATAATTACCATCAGGAAGGTCTGTCCTCCCAATTGAGAAGTTAAAGAGCGCATCGCCTGAAAAAACGCTTTCCTCAATATAAATTGAAACTGAACCCTTGGAGTGTCCAGGAGTGTATAATAGATTGATCTGAATGTCAGCTAATGATATCATCCCAGATGTAGGCAAATCAAAATCAAGGGTGGGTATGCCTGGATCTGACACTCCAAATATGCCTGCTTGAAATGGCAATGAGTCTATGAAGTGTAAATCCATTTTATTCATATAGAAGGGAATATTATATTTTTTTTGTAATGCGCTCACCCCAAAGACATGATCAAGATGCCCATGTGTGCAGACGGTTGCCTCTAACAAGATTTTTTCTTTTTCGATTTTTTTACACAAGGGTTCAATATCAGTTCCTGGATCAATGATGAAAGCTTTTCCACTGGTTTCGTTGAGTACTAAATAGGTATTAACAAGGAATGGACCATTCTCATGAGTTATTATTTGCATTGATATTACCTGATATATTTTTATATTTGATTACTGCTTAATTAATTAGGTTAAGGATGCTTTTCTTATATTTTATGACATGAGAAAGTGTATCATACTTAATTATCTTCTTGTAATTTATTAGTAAATTACTTGTATAAAAAGAATTTACTTAATAAGTATATCTGTCAAGTAATATATAATCAGTTTGTGGTTTTGTCTCTCTATGATTTAAAGGTTGTAATATTTAGGAGTATTTACCCTATTTACTTCCTGTTGAATACGTAGTAAAAGATAATTACAAGACCTTGATGAGAATTAAAGGGAAGTTTATAAAGGAGTCAATTTGGAAAAAGCCATTATTGATATTATAGTATCACCGAAATCATCTAAAAGTAAGATTGTGAAGTATAGTGCATCCAATCTCAAAATATATCTAAACTCGCCGCCGGTTGATGGCATGGCTAATGAAGAGTGTATTGGGCTCTTGTCAAAAAGACTCAGAATTTCTAAATCGAGAATTGAAATCATTAAGGGAAAAAAGGGGAAGAGAAAGAGGATAGCAATACAGGGCATATCTAAGGATGATGTTTTAAGGTCAATTGAGGGATAATTTTCATGAGATATATCGGTGTCCATGTTTCTGTAGCTGGTGGATTGTATAAGTCTTTGATGCGAGCGAAGATATTAGGCATTAATGCTATTCAAATTTTTCTGAAGAATGCTAGGAGGTGGGAGAATCCACCCTATAAGAATGAGGATGTAGAATTATTCAAAATAAATAGAAGAAAGTTTGATGATTTACAGGTCTTTGCGCATTCAGGTTATCTGATCAATCTTGCTGCCAAAGGCAATATTTTTCTCAAGTCCTTTAGGGCAATGATTGACGAGATTGAAAGAGCGGATGCATTGGGGATAGATTATATTGTTCTTCATCCTGGCAATCATAAGGGAAATGGTGAGGTTTTTGCTATTGATAAGATCGCTAACTCTCTGCGTAGGATAATCCAAAGGATTGATAACAAAAGCATAAAGATACTGCTTGAGACCACCTCTGGCAGTGGAACAACAATAGGATACAGATTTGAACATCTGCGGGATATTATTGATATTTCAAAGAATAGTGAACGAATATCAGTCTGTCTGGATACCTGTCATATTTTTGCCGCAGGTTATCGGATATCTGATGAGGAGGGATTTCATAGGACTATTGAAGAGTTTGACAGGATAATTGGGCTTGATAGGCTAAAGCTTATCCATCTCAATGATTGCAAGAGTCAATTAGGTAGTAAAATAGACAGGCATGAGCATATAGGTGAGGGGTTTATAGGAGACTCAGGCTTTAGGTTGATATTAAATGATAATAGGCTTAAGGATATCCCAATGATACTAGAAACTCCAAAGGTTATCAGGGCTTCAGAAGAGAAAAGCTCTTTTAAGGATATCCCGAAGGTTATAGAAACATCGAGAAAATACGGACTCTCCATAGTAGATGTGCTGTTAAAGGATATGCCTACGGTTTATGAAACAACTAAGAGGATCGGGGTTTCAGCATCTGACGCTATATTTAAAAATTTACTCAATACTATTGACAATGCAAAGAGATTTGGTGTCTCAATTTTTGATACTATATTGAAGGATATTCCAAAGAGTCTTGAGGTTACACAGAGGGAAGGAGTCTCTATACCAAATGTGCTGTTAAAGGACATCCCAAAGATTCTCGAGACTTCAATTAAACGAGATATTCCTATTTCTGATGCGGTATTGAAAAATATTGTGAATATATATGAAAAGGCAAAGCTGAGCCTCTTTGAGGTTGATGGGATGAATCTTAATAGGGTATATGGCTTGATTGATAATAACAAATAGTATGCATTGTAATATGTTTGGCAAGAGGATATTGATAATAACAATAATTGGTGTTTTTCTCCTTTTTGTAAATTGCAGGTCAAAGTGTGCCAGTATTGAAAGGACGGAGGGATTCTTTAATGGCATATTGAGAGTCTATGTAAGGGTAAACATTATAGATGAGGAGATTGGGGATATAAAAGAATATTTGTTGGCCAGGGGTAGAATGAGGGCGATGTATCTGATTGAGGGATATTTAAGGATAAACCTGGATGACAGTGAAGAGATGGGTGTAGCGATGAAAAGGGCTTCCGATGTTGTGAGGGGAGTAAGGGGGATCTGTCATGAGTGCGATAGTGAATATTGTTCAGCCTTTATTGATTTTAATACCAAGGCATTGGAAGAAGTGATCGAGTTGAATAAGGATCACAAGCAGGATAATATTAGGGAATAGAATCCCTATCATTTTACTGAAATAATACGAGGTAATGGAGGGTGGAAAGCGAATCCGGCTATTGCTTCTAATTTTATGGTTGTGTCAACTGGGAAAAGGGATTGGAATCAAAATATTCGATTGTTCATACAGATGATCAGAGTTACTCATTATTTTCTCATGATTATAATGAGGTTATGCATTCCACCTCCGGAGCCTATGAGGAGGCCTTGTATAAGCATGTATATGCTTCAAGAATACTTGAATGCTGTCATGATGAGTTATGGGTGCTTGATATAGGTTTTGGCATTGGATGTAATGTGTTGGCTCTGCTAACAGAATTCCTTCAAAAAACTAGCAACCAGATATTACGAATCATATCCCTTGAGAGTGATCTTTCATATTTACATCTATTAAAGGAGATTCGTTTTGGTGATGAGAGGGATTTTATCTATGACAATATTAAGAGTGCCTTTGAAAAGGGGGAATATTCCACTCAAAGGTATATTCATAGGTTAATTTATGGAGACGCAAGGGACTCAATCAAGAAACTCAGGGGTATGAGGTTTGATGCTGTATTTCATGATCCATATTCACCATCAAAAAATCCGGAACTCTGGTCTGTAGATTTTTTTAGGGAGATTAAGCGATTAATCTCTGAACATGGTATTTTAACTACATATTCCTCTGCTTTGCATATTAGGAAGTCGCTTTTGGATGTGGGCTTCAGGATTGGCAGGGGCCCTTCTATTGGTGGGAAAAGGGAAGGAACACTGGCAACTAGGCTCGGCAATATTCCATATTTAAGCGACACCGAAATACAGACATTATGCAATCATATACGATCAACACCCTATAGGGATAATTTATTGAGTACCTCTAGGGAGGATATATTAAAGCATAGGATTATGCAGATGCGGTTGAAAAGATTAAATGAAGTCCTCTAATTCATTTAGAATGGATTTCTTTGATAAGCTTCCAATCTTTTGTCTTCTATCATCCAATGTTGCTTCATCCTTGATAGAAGTATTGGAGTTAAAAATGGTTTTTTCCCCTTCTTGAAATTCAAGCCCACCGGACAGATCACCCTCTGGATCCAGCCTGTATAGTAAAGCGGATGCAAATAAATAGGTTATGGTGATGGCCTGATGTACAGTTTTTTTATTTAATTTTTTATCACCCTCAATGTTTGTCTCAAAATCGATCCTATCTTGAGGATTGATTATTATCCTTTGAGCATTCTGGATGTCATTTATGAGAGCCTTTAATTCATCGCACAGCTTTTCCAGAAATCTTTTAACAACCATTCTTGCGTCTCTTCCGGTGTTGCTCTTCTCCTTGTCCAATGCGGTCAATCGGTTAGAATATTCAATGTATTGTTGATTGCTGATTGGTTTTTCTCGACTTGCCTTTTCAATTGTAGAGAAAGTATAAGCATACTCATTGAGGCTATCAATACATTTCCTAAGCTCAATATATAGGTCAGAGAGTCTTGTTTTATAATCGAGTTTACCGGAAGAAGTGGAAATTTTATTATATTTTATTTTGTTTGTTGTGAGAATAAATGAATATTCCTCATCAAATTCTCTAAAAAGGAGGAATGTCGTTAATATCTTATCATTCCAATTTACATATTCGAAGATATTGTTTTGGTCATAACGCTTTCTTAATTTTTTCAGATCGAGTTTATACATCATTTCAATACCCTTTTGTATATCATTGGGTATTGATATATTTTCCTCCTCCATCACATCCTCTTGTGGGTTTTCAAGAAAGGGAAGTTCGATTTTCTGTATAGTAGCAACCTTTCGCCTTTTACCGGGCTTATTATCATTGGATATAAGAATAGCTTCTTCGATTTCTCTGGTCATTAGGGGTATAATCCTTACCTCATAGAGGCAGAATAACCAGTATAGTTTCGGGAATAGTCTGTTGAAGATAATATGAAGGTTGTTCTTAATCTTCTTTTTTTGAGCAGTATAATATGGCGCTTGTTTTTTTTCTAATCTCATTTGATGATCAATTGCTCGTTTATATGCGTGAAAGAGTAATTCCTTATATTGAAGCAATGGGTATAATTTAGAAAATATGGACATCAATGGTTCTTTTATCTCATCGCATTTTATAGGAATATCTGAAAAATTTGTATAGTGTTCCAATATCCAATTTGCTTCATTTCTGTCAAATAGCTCTGAAATCATCTCGATTAGTTCGAAATAGATCGGTTTTGCATTATCGAGTTGGTCGGTTATCCTCTTGCCTGTTCTCATGTTCTGTTTAAATATGTCAATATATACCATCTGCATATAGATTAGGGCAGTCTTGTATTCCATATCAAACTTTTTGAAAAATTCAGGTGTGAGGTAGCAGCCTTCAAAATCCGTAACACCCATAAAATACAATCGAAATCTGATGTAATATCGTTCAAAAAAACGCCTCAAGGGGCCTGCTTTTCGTTTCTTTAAGGCCTTTTTTTGAATTTCTTGTTGGGACGGGATATTTACAATACTCTTTGAGGTCTTACGTTTTTTGGGATTACCGGCATTATCTACTAGTTCATATCTATTTTTACTCTGCTTTTTCCGATTAAACTCTGAGAAATTAGATCGCTGTTTATGGTTAATAACCTTTCCACCAGCATCAATGAATTTATTGTATAGTGCTTTCCTGGTCTGATTATCGAGTCTTGAAATCCCAATGATTTCCTTCGTTTTTTCTATTTCGTTCATATACTCCTATATCATTATATATAAACTTAAGGTGAATATAAGCAACATATTAAGAAAAAATCTGCTTCCAATTACAAGAAGGTGAAAATGATTGCTTTTATCTACTCTAATTATGACCTGAATATTTATTAATGTCAATCATAAATTGGTCAGAGATAATTAGTGTATATACTATTAACTGGATTATCTTGGCAACATCGGGAGTTATGCTATTTTAGATATACTTATATGGTTTAATACATGTAGATTGCGATGTTACAAATACTAGAATAGGTTATATCCTTTTACTTGTACAATCAATAGCTATTATGTTACATAAAATATATGTTTATAGTTAATTTTTTTTGTTTTTTTAGATTATTTCAAGCAACTTGGATTTAACGACTCCGTTTCTGGAGATATTCTAAACACTTCGTCCTAATTCATCAAATATTGTGCAGATTACAGTGCAGCCGGATTGCAACTCAAGGCTATGCCATATGTTTATAAATATTTTATTTTTCTTGACAATATTTAATCCCAAATTATGTTAACTGAAAAAATAGTCATACTGTGTGGGCAGAAGGTCTATTATTTAAAAATACTCAAGTATAAAAGCTGAATTATACAAAAATAATATCCTTAATATTTTTGATAGTGAAAATAGGTCTAATAATATAAATATTCACTATAAAAGATTTTTTGGTAAAATTGTATAATTGGGTAATCCAAGGGGGAAGTATTTACTGAGAATCATAAAGCATATTTGTTCCATTTTATTCCTCAGTTATTGGGATATTTTTTACATGATTGAGTAAATACATCATTTCTTTTATTATCAGTTCTAATTGCAGATGATCATATAAAAATAGAATGAAATTGTGGTCATTTATAACGTTATAAGAATTATTTAAATGTTATGTGACTTATCACAAGGTGCATATTCTTTAATATCAATACGCTCTTTGGTATAGGTGAATTGATTACTGAAGCGATTTACTCTATTTTTCTTCTTCTATAAATTTCTCCCCCTAGTTTTTCTTTTATTAGCAAATTAGGTATTCACTTAAAATTTTGATAGACCAAAGCTTGACTATTTCAGTTAGACCCAAATCAAGCACAATATTTTTAGAACTTCTGGGCTTTAAGAATAATATAAAATGGCTTGTTGTGGAATAACTGTTCTTTGCCCCTAAATTTCTATTTAAGAGGTTAAAATGATGAGAAGAGAGAGATTTTATATTTTAGCATGTGTTTTATCAGGTTTATTTATTGTTGGATTTTGTTTATCAATCTTAATGGCCGAAAAGAAACCAAAATATATATGGAAATTTGGGACACTCGGTCAAGACACAATTAAAATGGTAAGTATTTTAACTGTAGACCTGACCGGGGATATTCTGAAAGTGACAAATTCAGAGTTGAAATGTGTCTGGTATATGGGTGGGGTAATGGGAGATGAAGAGGATTATATCGCAAAGATGAGGATAAACCAACTTCAAGGAGCGCTGATTACAGGAACCGCTAATGCAATGGCCTGTCCCGGAATATCTGTGATGGAATTACCCTTCTTGTTTAATAATTGGGATGAAGTGGATTATGTAAGAAATAGATTGAGACCAAAACTCTCAAAAATTGCTGAAAAGAATGGCTTTAAGTTATTATTTGATGCGGGTGTGGATTTTGAACATTTTTATTCAACCAAGCTTCCGATGAAGACTCCCGAAGACTTTAAGAAGAGCAAAATGCTGTCCTGGCATGGTCCACTAGAAGTAGAAGTACTAAAGACACTCGGGGCTAGTCCAATTCCTGTCAATGTTCCGGAGATAGTGCCTTCTATGAGGGCTGGTGTCGTTGATTCATGTATCTCTCCGTCATTTTGGTGGTTAGCGGCACAACTCTATACGATTACCAAATATATCAATCCATTGCCGATTAGATATGATCCAGGTGTATTTATAGTATCAATGAGTGCATGGAATGAGATTCCTCTTGAATACAGGAAAAGAATTATGAAGCTGATGCCTCCTTTAAATAAAAAAATTAACCAAGAACTCCGTAAGGTTTGTAAAGATTCCTATAAAGCGATGATAACATATGGATGTAAAGAGGTAAAGATGATACCTGAAGAGATTGAGGTATTCAGAAAGAGGACGAGGCCGGTTTGGAATAAGATGATTGGCAAGTCATATTCAAAGGAGATGTTGGATGATGTGTTGCTCCTCTTGAAAAAATACCGTACCAAGAAGAAGGTCTCAATGTAATAATAGGCCAATAACCCTGACAATATAAAAATAAAACCTTAATATAGCCTATTCAGTAATAGGCAAGGGGATTGAAGATTAGTATTGAGACTAATTTTTACAGAGACGCCAATAGTGCTTCCATTATTGGAATTTGAAGTAGAATAGAGGAAGATTAAAAAAAAAAGGGGGGATTTTTAACATGAAGGGGACCAAAGTGTGTATGATTACTCTAACATTATCAGGACTGCTAATCGCTGGATTCAGTTTATCCAGTGTAATGGCAGAAAAAAAGCCAAAGTATGTATGGAAGTGGGCGACTTTAGGCCAGGATACAATCAAGATGGTAAGCATTTTGACTGTAGATTTCACACAGGATGTCTTAAAAGTGACTAATGGGGATGTGAAATGTGTATGGTACCTTGGTGGCACAATGGGGGATGAAGAGGATTATGTGGCAAAGATGAGAATTGGCCAACTGCATGGATCGCTAATCTCTGGTACGTCCAATTCCTCAATTTGTCCCGGCATATCGGTGATGGAATTACCCTTCTTATTTGATAGTTATAAGGAAGCCGGTTATGTTCAAAAAAGGATGAGACCTACAATAGATAAAATTGCTGAGAAAAATGGGTTTAAGGTTTTGACTACAGCACACTTAGATGAACATTTTTATTCATCAAAATTTCCTTTGAGAAGCCCTGATGATTTCAAGAAGAGTAAAATATTAACCTGGCATGGTTCATTAGAGGTGGAGGTCCTAAAGGCGCTTGGCGCAAGCCCAATCCCGGTAAATGTGCCAGAGGTTGTTCCGTCAATGAGATCCGGTGTGGTTGACGGCGCAATATCTCCATCTGTATGGTGGCTGGCGGCTCAACTCTATACGATTACCAAGTATATCAATCCGCTCCCAATAAGATATGATCAGGGGCTATTTGTAGTTGTGATGAAGGCATGGAAGAAGCTTCCCCTGAATCAGAGGAAGGCTATTGAGAAGTTGGGCAATGAGGTGGGGAAGAAATTAGTCAAGGAGATGTACAAGATCGGTGAAGATGGAAAAAGAGCAATGATAAATTATGGCTGTAAAGAGATTAAGATGACTCCTGAGGAGATTGCGCTCTTCAAGAATAGGACTAAGCCGGTTTGGGATAAAATGGTTGGAAAGGCATATTCAAGGGAGATGCTTAATGAGGTGTTAAGTTTTAGAAAGCAATACAGAGCCCAAAAGCGATAAGGGCCATGCTTGTTGATAGCAGTTAAATTTTGGATAGCACTATTTGACAAATATTCACATAGTTGGCTAGGGTGAAGGGATATTCATCTTAGCCAACATTGATGAGGTGTTTTGATGAATCAGTAGGATAGTAACGTTGTAAAGCCGCCTCAAATCACCCCTATTCATAGTATTATATAGCATTATTTCAACTTGTATTTTGCTGACTTTTCTGTAGATATTATATAAGAGGGAGATCATATTCATTAGAATTTGTAATATTAATAGTCTTGCTTTTTGCTTGCCTTCAAAAGCTTTATCTTCCATAATGCCATTTCGTAATAATTAGAATTCACTTTCCCACAATATATATTCCTAGGTAAAAATTATATTAAGGAAAACTCTTGGAGGTATATATGGCCGAGTTTACATTGAATGAGGAACAGAAACAAATTCAGGATACCATGCGTAAATTTGCTCAGAATGAGATTCGGGAGATTGCAAGGGAATGCGACGAGGAGGATAGGTTGCCGGAAGATCTTTTAGCAAAGGTATGGGAGTTGGGGTTTTGTTCCAACATTATTCCTGAGAAATACGGTGGATATGATATGAGCAAATCCGCGCTTAATTCCGCGATTATGGTCGAGGAATTGGCATGGGGGGACGTTAGCCTCTCAATAGCCGCGCTCTCGCCCTTGTTGATGGTGATTCCTCTTCTGGAGTTTGGCACTGAGGAACAGAAGGAAGAATATCTGCCAAAATTTTGCGGTGATAAATTTTTTTCGGCTACCTCAGCCCTGATGGAGCCACGTATTACCTTCTCCCCATTCAGCCTTCATACAACTGTAGAAATGAACAAGGACACAATGGTGATTAACGGAAAGAAGTGCATGGTTCCGCTAGCTGATAGGGCGGAGCATTTTATCGTATATGCCAATAGCGTTAAGGGTGGCGGAACCGCCTCAGTGGAGGCAATCATCATAGATAGGAATACAAAGGGTGTTGTCATAGGCGATAGAGAGAAAAACATGGGCTTCAGACCCCTGCATCTTTTCCCAGTAACATTTGAGGATTGCGAAGTGCCGAGATCATGTCGGCTTGGAGGCGAAAGAGGCATAGATTATATGCGTATTGTTAATCTCTCAAGGGCTAATCTATGTTCAATGGCTGTTGGTGTCGCTCGAGCCTCATATGAGTATGCCCTTGAATATGCCAAGGAGAGGCATGCCTTTGGCGAGCCAATCGCAAGCAGACAGGCTGTTGCCTTTATGCTGGCGGAATCAGCAATGGAAATAGAGGGGATGAGATTGCTTGCCTGGCGTTCAGCATGGAAATTGGATCGCAATGAAGATGGCACACGCGAGGCCACGCTTGCTAAGATGTACTGCGCTGATCAGACTATGAAAATTACGGACTATGGCGTACAACTTTTAGGCGGACATGGATACATCCGGGATCATCCTGTTGAGATGTGGTTGAGGAATGGACGGGGATTTGCTGCCATGGAGGGTTTAGCTATTGGTTGATTCAGCGCTGAAGGCTGTCTCATGATATTGGATTGCCAGATTATAGATCAATTTGTGGGATCAATTCGGATTCATGACTTCATAACCCATCATCTAATGAACAGAAATTATTCTTTGCGGATTCTCACCCTCTCAATAAATCTATGATATTCGATGAACTTGGCAAGGGCGCGGCTGGCGCGTCTTAGTGAACGATAAACAGGAACTCCCATATCCAGCACTTCCTTCTCAAATTGCTCAACAGCTGACATCATTGAGGGTTCACCCTTCCATGGTTGAGATACGATCACAAGCGGTTTGTTGCGGGTGCCGCTCCTTGAGATGTCGCCTATCCTTTCAGCCAGGGGCTGAAACAGCTCATCGCTAAACATTATCCCTGATGGGACTCCTCGCATTAGAATAAAGGGAGGATCATTGATGAGGATATCTATTGATGGATCAGTAGCCACCAATTCGGTCATCCCAGCTAATAGGTTTAAATCATAGAGCATCAGGATGGTATCAGTTGGGTTTTGGATGATGTTCCCAGCCATGGGCACAAGGGTTTTCAATTTATCTACGGTTTCTTTGGACAGGGTAGGGACTTCCAGGCCTTCATTGGTGCAGACATCTGCTGAGGATACGCTTCGTCCACCGCCTCCGCCGATTATCCCCATGCGATTGCCGGTAGTAGGAGCGACATATAGGAATGTCATAGCCAGATCCATGATCTCATCCAGTGAATTAGCCCTTACTGCGCCGGTCTGTTTAAAGAAGGAGGACCAGATGTCATTATCTCCAGCTAATGAGGCGGTGTGTGACCTTACTACCCTTGCGCCAGATTTTGTTAGACCCCCCTTCCAGATAATTATTGGCTTTTTGGGGTTGATCTCTCGCACTAATTTGGCGAGCCTCCTCCCATCCTGAATCCCCTCAATATACATTGTAATTATTTCGGTCTCTGAGTCCTCGGCCAGGTACTCAAGATAATCGGCGCTGTCCATTGTATAGGCATTCCCATAACTAATAACCTTGCTGAAGCGTATGCCATATTCGGCCGCGCTATGGGTAAATTCATTGCAATGACCGCCACTCTGAGAGACAAAGGCTACTGGGCCGCTATCGTGTGGTAATGCAGAGAATGTGCCAATCCTTCCATTAGGCACATAAAGACCCATTCCGTTGGGGCCGATGATACGAAGCCTCCCCTGCCTCGCTAACTCCTTTATCCTTGTCCCAAGTTCTTCACCCTCCTTGTCTCCAGTCTCCTCAAAACCTGCGGTGAATATGTGCACATTTCTGGCATTGACTTTTATGCAATCTTCCAGCACAGATGGCACTATTGGAGCTGGCACTGTAATAATTACCAGATCAATAGGCTCTGGTACTGATTTGAGATTAGGGAGGACCTTGAGACCCTTTATTTCCATTCCCTCAGCCTTTGGGTTTATCGGATAGATCCTTCCCTCAAAACCGAGTTCTTGCATGCTTATTATAAATGATCCTCCTCCAAATGTTTCCGTTTTTGTTGAAGCGCCAACAAGGGCTATTGTCTTTGGATTAAAGGCAACTTCAAATTCAGTATTCCAGGTCATAACTTTCTCCTTTTAAAAGACTGAAATTATAATAATTTACTCAGTAAAAATGACAAATCAAAAAAAAGAAAAATTTCAATATATAGGCCTAATATCATCAATAATGTTGATAATCCAATTAAACCCGATTCCGGACTTTATCAAGGCTTTTGATTGATAAACATACTCAAACTAAAATTGTAAAAATAATCGATGCTAATTGAGAAATAGCTATAAATTGTCATTTAAATATGTCTTTTTCAACATTTTTGCCATAAATAACAGAATATGCTAATACTGCGACAAAAAAAGGTTAATAGATTGACAAAATGATATAAATAAATATATTGACTAAATAATGATTATGTTCGATAACTTATCTATGGGTTTAACCTAAGACTTCCGAGTTACTTCCATAGTAGTATTCAGGCTAATCCTTGCGGGAGATATCCCGTACATAAATTAAAGGAGTTTGTAGCATGTTGCAAGGTACAGTAAAATGGTTTAACGATCAGAAAGGTTATGGTTTTATTTCTTCTAATGATGGGCAGGATTATTTTGTCCACCATTCTGGAATAATAAGCGATGGCTTTAAAACACTAACTGAAGGTGCAGAAGTACAGTTTGAGGTTGAAAAGAGTGATAAGGGCCCAAGGGCCGTTCAAGTATCTACGATATAAACGTATTTTTCATCTTTTTTTAAAAAAGCTCGATTGAATTGTGATCGGGCTTTTTTTATTGATAATTTAAGGGTTGCAGCAATCCACAGAACAGCTAACATGCTTGATAAAGGACCTGAAAGAGGAATCATCAAGGCTGACGAGCGCTATTTATGCGCAATACGGCAAAAAGTTTGAAAAGCTTGAAGAAAATTTGTCATAAAATCATGGGAAAAGGGCGGCAGGAAGGGTAACAGAAGGGCTCATTAGAATAATATGTGGGATTGTCTAAAAAGTATTTCATTCAGGTTACAGCAAAACGGAATGCCGGAATCAAAATAAGTAAAATAATGTATATATTTGAGATTCCTGTATTCTCAAATCCCGCGCAGGTGAATGACTTTTTGTATAACCCCAGTATAGAGGAATTAAACTCATCCTTACACAGGACTTGGAATTCCTTGCATAGAGCTTGGAATTCCTTGCATAGAGCTTGGAATTCCTTGCATAGAGCTTGGAATTCCTTGCATAGAGCTTGGAATTCCTTGCATAGAGCTTGGAATTCCTTGCA